>CADBQL010000026.1 GCA_902796815.1 uncultured Coriobacteriaceae bacterium
CGAAAGAATGCTGATTCGAAGGCTTGCAGAGCGCAATGAGTTTTGCGTTTGGGCACTGCCGCCGTCCGGGCTCCTCCCCAGGCCGTTTCGCGCTTGTTCCCCTTTTCGCCCGCGCAAAAAAAGCGGCGATCTGGGGCGTAAGAAGTGGCTCCCCCACGCCATGCACTCTGCGCCTGCGGGCATAGCCGCTTTTTATGCGCACGGTCGAAAAGGGGGCGCTCAAAAGGCCTGGGGAGGAGCCCGGACGGCGGACGGCGTGTTTCACCTATGAGTCGCGCCCCTGGGGCATGACTCATTCATTGGGGAAATCAAATGCGTAGCGGTTCAAGAAGGGAATCAGCCGGCGGGCTCATTGGGCGAGAACGCCGGTGAGGTCGAGGTTCATGTCGACGGGGGTATCGACGCCATTGACTGTGCCAATGCTCGTGTACTGCCACATGTCGATGTCGAGATGCGGGTTGGCTGCGGTGACGTCGTATTCTGCCCACCAGATGTGGTGCTTCGTGAGACTATCGTAGTGGTAGAGGTTGAGATCGTAGTAGTTTCCGTAGATCATCGACCGATAACCAGCTTTTTCGATGCGGGCGCAGAATGCTTTGGCGATCTTAGTCATCATGTCTTTGCCGAGGTTTGCAGCACGTGGCGTCTCGACGTCCGCAACTGCTTCTTCGAAGTCGAATGCTACTGGATAGGCGAGCTCGGCCCCGTCGAGCGCTTTAATTATGAAATCGGCTTCTTCTTTGGCTTCTTTTTCGTTGATGGCTTGCGAAAAGAAGTAGACGCCGCAGTCGATGCCGGCAGCTTGTGCGCCTTTGAGGTTGCTTTCGAAAAGTGGATCGAGATAGAGGTCTCCCTTGGTGGCCCCGCGGTAGCCCAAACGAATAATCGCGAACTCCACACCATCGGATTTTACGGCTTTCCAGTCAATTTCACCTTGGCTATCAGACACGTCAATGCCCCAGCGCGATTGAACGGTCCCATCGCTCGTATAGGTATAGTGCTCGTTTTCGGTATTGAGGTCATCCCAGTTAAATGGGCTTTCGTATGAAAAATCCAGTTCGCCATCGTAATCGTACGTTACGGTGGGTACGCAAGACCGTATGGTGATGAGCAGAATCGCTGCGATTGCGGCTACGGCGGCTACGCCTACGATGTAGATGGCGTTTTGCGATGCAAATTCGACGATAGTTGGTGGCTTTGGCTTGCGGCTGTGACGCGCTTTGGCTTTGGCGGGCTGCGAGACGCGGGGAAGGGTTGAGGATGTGCGGTCGGTTCTGCCCTTGCTTGCTGATTGAGCGTTCGGTCGGGTGGCTTGTTCGTCAAACCGGTTTTGCGATCCGTTGGTTTTCGCTTCAGATCGGCGCGCGGCCGTTCGGGCGCGCATGAGGGAAGAAGCGTCGGCGGCCGCCCGGCGCACGTCATCTCTGTTGTCTTTGGCGTGTCTTGCCATGCGATCCTCCTGCACTGTCCGATGCGTTATGATACCTTACTAGAGCGAAAAGGAGAAATGCCCATGTCAAACCACGATGAGCTCACGTTGCTCGGCGCGAAAGCCGCCATCCCTCAGACTTATGACCCTTCTGTTCTCGAAACGTTCGAGAACGCCCATCAAGATCGCGACTATCTGGTTACGTTGCGCTGCCCTGAATTTACGACCTTATGCCCCATCACGGGTCAGCCCGATTTCGCTACGCTGCTCATCAACTATATTCCCAATGTGCGCATGGTCGAGAGCAAGTCTCTCAAGCTGTACTTGTTCGGGTTTCGAAATCATGGGGATTTTCACGAAGATGTGACCAACATCATCATGAACGACCTGATTGAGCTCATGGATCCTAAGTATATCGAGGTTAAAGGCTTGTTTACTTCTCGTGGCGGTATCGCGATTCACCCTTATGCCAATTGGGCGAACCCGGCGTTTGGCTATGCGCAGACCGCTGCATCGAGGCTGTTTGACCAGCTCGGCGATCTGGGGAGCGCCGATAACGTTCGCTGATTTGCAGGTGAGCCTTACTTCCGGGATGCGATCGAGGACAACGCTCAATCCCCAAAGGCGGGACTTATGCAAGTGGAATACCGGCGATACGCGAGTGAGTCGTGCCCCAGGGGCAAAACTCACTCGCGAGTTAGGGCAAGGCTAGTTCTCTCCGAGCGTATTCACGGCGCCGATGAAAACGGGGAGTTTCGTTTTGTTGTCAACGATGGCGTACACGAACGGGCGATTGAGCGTGACCTTCTTTATGGGTCCGATAAACGCAGAACTGTTCCTGGCCATGACGGCAGTTACCGCGGCAGCTTTCGTTCCTTGCTCGTCGACGTCAATCTTGGTCTTGTGAGCGACAGACCCGATGAACAGGTTTCCTTTTTTGTCGACAGCCATCCTTGAGAAGTTTGCCTTTTTGCCAAACGCGGCCGTGATGCCCATGGCGCTCAATTGTTTTTCCATTCCTTCGTTGGTGTATGAAAGCGAGTATTTGGGCAGGCCGGCGCGCACGGTTTGATTTTGGGCACTTGCTATGAGCTTGCGAAACGCGTCGCCGTCAAGCGTGGAGACGAACTTTTTGAGGCTCAGACCCTTTTCTGGAAGCAGCGCGACATAGCTGTAGCCACGTGCATAGGGCTTGATGAAGCCCCTGACATGCTCGCCTTCAATGTATTTATACTCAGTTGAGTACATCATCTTGACCTTGCGCTTCGTGCCATTTGAAGCGGTAAATGTTCTGGTATGCACGGATTCCTTTTCGTAGGGCTCGCGCCATTGTGCATCGAAGTACAAGGCATTGATAATCGCGATGCGATCAGTGGGGTCGAGCTGCTGAATGATCTTTTTGATCATGCTGTTTGTCTTTTCGGATACCCAATTGTTGATGTCCGCCACAGTTTCTGAATTCGAAAAATCAGCAGGATTGATCTCCGCACTGTAGTATTTCTTGGCCCTGAGCAAGAACTTTTTTCTCATGATGAGCGAATTGTCGTCGTGATACCAAATTGAGTTGGCTGAGCTAATGCGGGCCTTCTTGACGTTGGTCAATCTGCTATTGAACCACCTTAGGCTTTTGTTCATGTGCGCCATGAGCGCTCCGTCGCCGAGCACTTTGCGCATTTGGGCTGCTGTCTTGCCTTTTGCTCCGTTGGCGGTGAGAGCAAGTGCGTTCATGACCGACATCGGCGCGATCGTGACATTTGCCTTTTTGCTCTTGGACCGTACGCAGCGTTTGAATAATTCGAGCGAAAAGTTTGCGCTCGCCCTTTTGAATGCTCTGTATTGGGCTTTGGTGGGTTTTTTCGGTTTGGTGGCGTTGGTGGTAGTTTTTATGGTGGTTGCTTGTGCGGACAGTTTTTTGTTTGCTTTGGCGAGCTGGGCAGCTTGGATGGATTCGCCAGCTGCGAACGCCTGCTCGGCATGTGGTGTAATCTGGGCAAATGCGGGCATGGTGGTTGCGTTATTTGCCGAAGGGCACCTACCGCCTCCTGCGGCAGGTAGGATTCCCAGACAGCAAACACCGAGTGCTGTTGCCATGATGAGGGCAGCAATCCATTGCGTTTTCATTTCGGCCTCCTTTTTGTGATGCGTAGGTGGCGCGTAAAAAATACATGCGATTCGCTTTGGAAAAGCCAACCATCCCCATAGTATCACTTTAGGATAGCCAATCACTTTCAAGCTGTGCAGCCCCTGTGGAAGTCAACGATTCTGCCTGCACCCCACCGACTTGCACACCCATGGTTCCATTAGCCGAGGTTCCAACGTTATGGTTAGCAGCATACCAACATATCTCAGGCTATTGGTTTGCGAACTGCGACAAAGAAAGCGGGCTGCATTTTTGGAACGCAGCCCGCTTGCCCATCTGCTTTGAAAGTAGGTATCGTGAAACGTTATTGAACGATGTGGATCTTTCCGATGAGCGGAAGCTCGTTCATGTCGCCATGGTAGGCGCTCACAACTCCCATGATAAACATGACGAATAGATAAATTCCAAGCACAATACCGATTAGGATGGCCGAAAGAATGGAAGATATGATTGCTCCGATGAAGATAACCAGGCAGTTGTTCAGATGGTGCGTGATGAACTGGTCATTCTTGTCGCGTACAACTAGCGCGATGATGATGCCGATAAGTCCTGCAAAATACAGAACCATTGCGTAAGCGCGCTTCGTATCGCTCTGGGGCTCCCATACTTGTTGTTGCTGTGGCTGACTATAGGATGGCTGCTCGTACGGAGGCTGGCCGTAGGAGGGTTGCTGATAAGCGGCTTGCCCCACATTTTGGCCATAGGGGTTTTGGTCATAGGAGCGCTGGCTGCTGTAGTGGGCATTTGGCGAAACGTCTTGTTGGTAGAACGGCGCAGACGATGCTCCAGTTGCTTGTTGTCCGCCGAATCCATTTGTTGCGTCTGCGGCGCCTGCAACAGTTGCGGCCCCGATGCCAGCTGCGACACCTGCTGCGCCTGCGGCTCCGACACTGGACGCCGTATCTGCGGCGTTGAAGCTGCTGTCAACAGTCTGGGCAGGTTGCCCATAACTTGGCGGTACATAACCTGTAGGGGCCTCGGGTGCGTTCATGTCAAATTGTTGAGGAATGGGGGCGGCAACAGGTTCTGCAGCCTGCGCTACTGCCATTTCCGCATCGTGTGCAGCTTGTTGAGCGGCGTCAATCACCGATTGGGTGCGTTCTTCGATAGGTTCCATAACCTGCTGGTTTTCCTTTATTGCCGCCTCAAGCGATGCTCCTATCTCGTTGCCCTCGTCAACGGCAA
>CADBQL010000027.1 GCA_902796815.1 uncultured Coriobacteriaceae bacterium
AACTTACCCATGGCCAAAGGAATCGAGTCCATGTAGCTGCCCATGCCGGAATCCGCACCGCCTCCGATGATGGACACGTTGTCGATGTTGCCCATAGGAGCTGCGAATTCGTGAGCGATAGCAGGCATGTTTTCGATCATGAGCTTGCCGAGAGCTGCTTGCCCGAGTTTTTCCATAGCCTCGGCTTCCTTTTCGAGCGCCGCGGCCTTCGCCTCGCCGATGGCCTGCTCACGTGCTGCTTCAGCGCGACCGAGCGCTTCAATGCCGGCGGCTTCCTGCTCCTTGGCATAACGCTCCGCTTCAGCGCGAACTTTCTGGGCCTCGGCCTCGAGCTCTGCAGTAATCTTGCGAGCCTGGGCATCGAGCTCAGCCGTGACCTTTTCGGCTTCGGCTTCTTTCTGGCGCTTGTACAGGGCGGCTTCGGCGTCGCGCTGCGCCTTGTACAAGTCGGCATCAGCTTTCTTGTTTACCTCGGCTTCAAGACGCTTCTGTTCGACGGCTACGCGCTTCTCCTCGAGCTCGATTTCCTTCTCTTGGCGGGCAATGTCGGCGTCAGCCGTGCGGCGCTCCAGGTCGGCACGCTGCTGCTCTTCTTGCAGCTGGTACGCCACGTCTGCTTCGGCCTGCTTAGCATCGGATTCCTGTTTCAGCGCCGCCTTGCGAATGCGCAGGTCGTTCTCACGTTCAGCGATAGCTGCCTTGGATTCGACCTCGGCTTGGTTGGCGGCACGCTCCGCCCGTGCTGCCTCCTCGCGCACAATCTGCTCGTTTTTGGCCTTCGAAACAGCGGCATCTTTCATGATCTGCGCCTGGTTTTCGACACCGAGAGCATCGATGACGCCGTTGCGGTCCGAGAAGTTCTGGACGTTGAACGTCTTGATCGTAAGTCCGAGCGCATTCATATCGGGCTCAGCCGATTCCTTGACGAGGCGCGCAAATTGCTCACGATCGCTCACCATGGATTTGAGCTCCATCTTGCCGATAATCTCGCGCACATTGCCTTCGAGGACAGGCGCGACGATTTTTGCAATATCGGCCGGCGTCATATTCAAGAAGTTCTGCGCCGCCGCTTGCATGCGTTCCTCATCGGTCGCGTCAACCTTCACGTTCACGGCAGCGTCGACGTTCACGGCAATGTAGTCCTTGGTCGGCACGGCCTCTGATGTATGCAGGTCAATATCGATAACCTGCAGCGTCAACTTGTCGCGCCGCTCGAGCACCGGGATGCAGATACTCGAGGTTCCATGTACGAAACGTGGCTTCTTTTTGCGACCCGAAATGACCGTCGCAACGTCAGGCGGTGCCTTCACGTAACCACGCAATATGATGATGACGACGAGCACGAGGACGATGAACACCAAAATGCCCGTAATCAGCCCTTGCACGCCAGCAGCGACCGACGATACAACTCCCATGTTTTCCTCCTATTCTAAAACGAGTGGAATACCTGCTCACATGCTCATTTGAGCGAGGAGTCAGACCCTCCGCTCAACATACGTTCTAAACGAATCGCTCCTTTACCTTGCTGGCAAGCGACGAAGCGATGCCTTCGTGACCGCGCTCTGCTGCCTTTTCGACGGCGTTATCAAGATGCTCGGCGGCCTTTCGCGCTGCGGCGTCGTAGCCTAACTCGGCCATGCGGGCAGCCTCGTCGGCTAACGCATCCGAAATCCCATAGCGTTGCTGTACCTTGCGCACGGCTTGCTGGGTTTTCCCCATGGCGAACTGCTTGACATCCGGCACCGAGTACTGCTGTAAGAGTTCGTCGGCGTCGATGGTCTGAGCTGCTTTTTCGAGCGAAATCTCGTCGAGTGCGCGCTTGGCCGCCCCGAACACCTCGTCTGCTTTGTCGAGGGCCCTCTCGACGGAATCGCCCTTGTCGTCGCCGAATGCTTTCTCGAACTCGGATTCGGACACGCTCATCTGCTTGTCAAATGCCGCAAGCTCATTCACGCCTTCGAGCGTTCGCGACGAAAGCGAAGTCGTGTTGACGGAAAACTGCTTTTTGCAACGCGGACAGCCAATCGCCTTCATGAAGTCGGCATCCATCGCCTCAGCCACCTTGACGGTATGGTTCACGCGAGCACCGCAGAAAGGGCATTTCACTGTATTGATGGGCATGATCGGTCACCCCCTTTCCTTGAATGCGAAATCGCTACACTTTATTAATGCAAAAGTATAACTGTTTTGCATACGACTCTGCATTCCACTCGCTCATAGATAAAGCGCTCTTATTTGCCACCGTTTCGCAACAGCCCATCGCCTGCAGAAAAGCGCTGCGCGTCCGCAGCGCCACTCATCATCGGCTGGCTTCGTTCGACAGCGCGACCGAGGAAGTTCACACCTGCCACAAGCGCCTGACATGCATCGAGCGAAAAACCCTTCCTCGCAAACGCCGGCAGCACGATGAGGGCCGCTTGCAACGCTTGGCCGTACAACTCGCAAAAACTCTCGTCAATAACAGCGCCTTGCGAAAACGGCACTTCCCATGCAGCATGGTCGTCGTTCGTGTAAGGGGCTTCTGGCCGCAATTGAGCGCGAAGCGAAAGGGCCTCCACGTACTTCGACGCCATCCCGGGACCGGCGAGATAGTCGAACCGACTGCGAAGCCCCGCACTCTTGGAGTCGAGCGTTCTCTGTCCGAGCCGGTTTAAATCGACAGCCGAAACGAAAATGCTGTTCGGCACGTCAAGCTCGTACGCTTTGCAAAGCGCTTCGGAAAACGCGCACGAAATTCGCACGAGCTCCTGCTGCGGGCACTTGAGCATGGTTTTATGCGGCGCAAGCGTCGCTGCCGTCGCGCCGAGCCGCGTGGTGAGAAGGTATTCGTCGAGCGTTGTTTCGATGGTCGCATGCACCACTCGATGAGCCCAAACACCGCTGAGCCCTTCGATGCCGACGTTGCATATCGCATGCTGCTGAGCGTAGACGAGAGGATGAATCGTGGAATCTAATAGATAGTGGCAGACGAATCCCAGCGCATACGCCTTGCAGGGATCCCCCTCGTCCCCCTCGCCCCCTTCCTCCGAGCTCGGCGCAACAAGGCTGCCATGAAGGGCAAAGAGCAATTCGGGAGTGTTTTTGCGGTGCATCATCTGCCCCAAACGCTTGAACTTCTGAAGCATCGGCGATGCTGCGATGAAGAAAAACGGATCAGGACCGAGATTGCCGAGCAGAAACGCATCCAAAGCATCGCTGCTCTCGCCGATAAGCGGCGCGAGTTCGCGGTACACATCGGTTCCAAACACGTGGTGCGTGACTATCCCTGGCATAGGTTCTCGCTTTTTTACGATGAAATGGCATCTGGTATTGCACCATTGTACAGCGCCCATCGGCACTGCACGAATCTGCAACGATATCGCATCCGTCCCGTTACCCGCTCTAGGTTACGCACCATTACACAACTTGCACCTATGGCGACGCGGCAATTATAGACCGCATCGAGTCCCGCATGCGCCTCTCGCGCAACTCAACCTCCAAGGCCTCGCCGATCGACAAGTACGCTCTAAAAGACGATATTTGGCACGATCCATATAAATGTGGCAAGCCCGATTGACGTGATGATTTCCGCTACTGGAACCTTTGCGTCGCTTATAAGTCTGTGCTTCATGATTGCCCCTTCCTTTGATTATTAGTTGGCCCATCGTTTCAACGGGTTTATCATAGGAACAGAAACGGACTATGTGTTGCGCAACAATTACTGTTCGAGCATGGTGCGATAACCATCTCGCCGCGCAATGGACAGACGCACATCTCGTGCGCACTCGTTCTGCCACAGGAAGGAAGAATGCTATGTATTGCAAGAATTGCGGAGCGGACAATAATCCGTCGAGCGCGTTTTGCCGTAAATGCGGAAATCCGCTCGAGAAAGCAGCTCCCGCACCGAAACCTCAAGCGAGCGGCGTCGCACAGCCAATTAGCGCTGGCGTGCTATCCAAGGGATGGAGCGATATCACAGGGACCGTCGGTTGGATCAAAAAGGTTATTCTGCTCTGCCTGATCGAATCCATCCCAATCCTTGGCTTCTCGGTTGATGGCTACATCTTGCGATGGGGTCGCGAGCTCTCGCTCGGCGAGAATACACCGATGCCTACAGAAGTGTTCAAGAAAAAAGAAATCATAACCGGCTTCAGAGCCTTCTTGATCAGGATAATGTACGGAATAGCATACTTTACGGCGGGCTATTTAGCCATTGGCCTTATCACCGGCTTGCTAGCGCTCATAAGTCCGCAATTCGCCGCGGCTGTCGCAATCCTCATCACCGCTTGTATGCTGATCGGCTACGTCGTCGTTCTTCTGCCCCTCACCAATGTTGCCATCATGCGCATGTCGGTCGTCGATTACCTGGAATCGGGCTTGAATATCAAAAAGATTTGGAATGCGTTTCGCAAATCGCCGGGAAGCGCAATCGGAGCTACGTTTGTTCCGATTGTCAGCGCGTCGGTTATCACCGGAATCGTCTGGAGCATTGTTGTCGGGATTTTTGCCACCTTTACCAATGCGATGCTGAACAATGTGACTCATGGAATCGGGGATGCCCCCGTCGGCGCTCTCAATGGCTACCCGTACGCACTTACAAGCCTTATGGGATCTTCCTCAATCGCATTATTTATACTGTCTTTCCTCACCGTCATGCTCTTCGCCTTTGTCAACATGCTCAGCCTACGTGCCATGGCTCATTGGTGCGCGCAAAATGCATCGGAGTGGGCTTTGGAATCAGATGAGGAAGTCATCGCATCACGGGCTGTTGGCAAAAGCTACGGGGCAGGCTTCGGCGACAGAAACGTAGGCGCTAACGCAGGCTACGGCGCGGGTGGCGCGGGAGCAGGCGCGGGTTACGGCGTAGCCAGCGCGGCTTACGCAGCGCACAGCGACATGGGAGCAGGCGCGGGCTACGGCACAAGCGGCATGGGAGCAGAAGCATACTATGGCGGCTACGACGCTACCACAGATGCACGCTTTGGCAAGGGCGCTGCGGAATCGAATGTGCGCTATGGCATGGCAAGCGCAAAAACAGGTGCGGGCTACAACCCCAGCGGCGCGAATGCGAGCTACTA
>CADBQL010000028.1 GCA_902796815.1 uncultured Coriobacteriaceae bacterium
CGACCTGGTCGTAGCGCTGTTGTATCAGTTCGTTTTCGATTGCGGTACTCCTTTTCTGTGGGGCAGCATTCTGAGCACTGCCCTAGCCGTAGGTCGTGGCGCCTAGGCCGGCGTCCCGGGCTCTGCTCCGGCAACCGGTCGTGGCGCCTAGGCCGGCGTTCCGGACCTAGCCCAGCAGTCGGCCGCAGCGCTCGGGCTGGCGTACCGGGCTCTGCTCCGGCGGTCGGCCGTGTCACCCCCGCTCCTGCAGGTCGACGTTCCGGCTCTGTCCCAATTCGGATGGCCGTCTTGTTCGCAATAGCCTATGCTGGGCGGTCGTCCGTCCGCAAGGCGCATGACCCGCCCGCCTGCCTGAATCAGCGACGAAAAACATCCATCTAGTGCAGACACCCCTTTTCGTCATTCCAAATAGTCCGCGAGAGGACGTCGCTTGCGCGGCTGCTGGTCAAGTTCAGAGGCGATGCGCGCAATCGCATAACGCACTTCGGAACGACCGTCCAGCTCTGCGTTCGGCGTTCCTGCCAACACGGGTATGCCGAGATCTGCGAGCAGCTTAAGCGCGCGGCCGAGCTCGGCCGTAGCCTTTCCGCGTTCTACTTCCGACACGAAACGCTGCGAGCATCCACACCGATTGGCAAGCTCCATCTGCGAAAGTCCTGCCTCCTTGCGTGCGTTGCGCACTGCTCGTCCGAAATCTTGTGCATTTTCTATCCTAATCGCTTCCATATTCCCTCATTCAGTAACATACGGTATTAGTTTATCATCAATAGTACCGTACATGACTAAAATAGAACGAGCGCTCTTCGCTTGTCAATCCATGAAGTGATTCGTTTGCGGAAGTACGTACAGGGTAATGCGTAGAGGATTCCGCCTTTCAATGGTCGAAAATGGCAGGAGGGGTATTCTCTTCGGCCTACGTTCGTGCTTTGGATTTCGCGGTCAAACGCTGCGGCCAAAAGGGAGTCTCCCTTTTGGCCGCAGGTTCACGTTTTGTCCTCGTGGTCGAGTTTATGCGACTAGCTGGTCGTGCTGCTGCTTGATTCCGATGACTGCTCGGCAGAAGTGCTGTCGGATGTGGAGCTGCCATTGTTACTATCCGTAGAGCCGTCGCCGCCGTCAGCAGAAGAGCTATCGCCGCCGGTTGTCTTGCCGCTGCTTGCGGAGTCGCTGCTTGTTGCAGAATTGCCGCTGCTGTTGGGACCACCCTTTCCGTCAGGCGGCGTGCCCGACGGCTTCTCGGGCGGAGTGCCGCTCGGCGGAGTGCCGCCGTCGCCCGGGCCACCCTTGCCGTCGGGCGGGGTGCCACCGTTCGGACCGCCTTTTCCATCAGGAGGAGTGCCGCCGTCGCCGGGGCCGCCCTGTCCATCGGGCGGAGTACCGCCGTCGCCCGGGCCGCCGGTCGATTCGCTTACCACGATTTCGATAGCCGTACCGCTTGAAGCCGTTCCTGTTTCATAGGCTTTTCCGTCTACGTAGAGCGTGTGCCCGTTCAAGTCGATCGAATCGGCTTCGCATGTGAGCGACGTGATGTATGCGTCAGAGGTCAGTGTCCATTTGGAGCCACCCGAAAGGTCGACGTATACCTTTCCCGCTTGCTTGTCGGCGTTGATCGTGCCGGTGAATGTCGAGCCGTTCTCCAGATACAGGTTCAGATTCGAAACGTCGTCGACCACCATGTCTCCATTGATGACCTGCTTGTTCGCGTGCAAGGTTACCTGCCCGCCGTTCGAACCCTCATTGCCCCAGCCAGCGGCTGCTGCGCGCAGGAACATGCCATCGCCGTTGTTCACGATCGTTGTATCGTTGAGCGTTATTTCGCATGCTGTGTTGTTGGCGAAAAACACGTCGCCGTTCGCATTGGTCAAGCTGCCGCCGTTCATTGCGAAACTCGATGTGCCGCTCGTCGCATCGCCCGACATCGACTGGTAGATCATAACGGCTTGGTAGAAGTCCGACTTGTCAGAGTTCTTGGTGTTATTGTCGGCGACAAGGTCGACGTTGTTCAGCGTGACCGAGTTCTTCCCCTCCACTACGACGCCTTGCGAAGCGGTCGATTCCAGTTGGGCGTTGCTCACCGTGATGTCAGCCGTCGAGTAAATGACCGGAGAGCCCGTGCCACTTGTGGTGTACACGCCGCCATCGACATTAACGGTGCCGCCTCCACGGTCGCTGCGGATGGCCGCCGACGAGTTGCCCGACGTCGTGATACGCAGGTTCTTTGCGTTCATGGTGCCGCCGCCCGTCGTCATGAGGCCGCCGGAGCAATTGCCTTTCGTATCGATGATGGAATCAGTGATGTTGACGGTCGTGCCCTCACCATAGCTGAACACGCCGTTTGCATGCTGGCCATCGGATGTGATGACCATCTGGTTTAGGTCAAGCGTTGCGCCATCGGTTGCGAAAACGGTCGCATTATCGCCGTAAAAGTCTGCCTCGTCGCCGCTGTCGCTGTCGCCCGTTTTCTCGACTGCAACGTTGCTGTATGACTCGGACGTTCCGCTCGCCTCGATTGCATGCTCGCCATTAGCGGAATTGGAAACTGTTTCGTTTGTTGTGATGTCGTCTTTTGTTGGCGTCGAGTCGAACGCGCTGGTTAGCGATGCCTGCTCCGCGGCTGACGAACCCGGAGTGCTCGCTGACTCCGCGTTCGAAGCGGCCGCGCGCGAAGCGCCCGTGCTCGAGGTGCTCGCCGACTCTGCAACTTCTGCGGCCGCGCTCGAGGTGCCTGCCGACCCCACAGCCGCCGAACTCATTTCCGATGTCGCCGCGCAGGCCGAAAGCGAAAAAGCCAGTGCCGCACTCGCAAGCGCTGTAGCGCCGCAGGTGAGATAGGTTTTCATTGTTGAACGCTCCATGCTCATTCTCCTTTCTTGGATCGCGGAGCATATGCTACTGTCGAACTCTTAATTCAGTCTGAAAGAAGCGAGTTGGGCAAAATCTGGGACTGTATTTGACAAATTGTAGGATTGTTAACCTCTATCAGCAGCAAATGAGGCAATCCAGCCTGGTTTCGAAAAAGGCTTTCATGAGCGACCAGGCATTATGCAAGAACTGATGAATGCGAAAGGGCGCAAAAGCCAAAAAATTGGTTAACAATCTTACAATTTGTCAAATAGAGCTCCAGATTTTGCCCAACTCTGCAATTGTAAGCAAACGAAACGAACAATTCGAATTTGCTGTCATCGATTTGCGGCGCAGATGTGCAATTGACGGAGGAATCTCCGGCTTCTGGTTGGAAAGGGGTTGCTTTCTGGTCGCATGCATGGGACAAGCAATGAGGCTGCTTCAGCAAAAGGACGGCATGCGATTGGTTGCAAGCAGCGTATCGCCTGCAGCGCCCGCGGCGCCCGCGGCGCCTGATTATTTAAAGTGCTCGTCATCCGCATGGCGCGAGCGTTCACGTACAATGAAAGCCGCAGATGGTGTTTGCCCTTTTGAAAGGAGTGGCGTTGTGAGTGACCGGCGGATTGACGAGATCGTTTTGGCGCTCGGAGGGCTGGGCAATATCGTTGAAGCTGCTAATTGCATGACGAGGTTGCGCGTGACAGTTGCGGCCGAAAAGCTCGTTGACGAGACTGTTCTGAGGCGTAACGCTGCGGTTTTGGGCTTAGTGCACGATCGTCAGAACTACTACGAAATAGTAGTCGGCCCCGGAAAGGCCAAAAGCTATGCGGATGCCGTGCGGGGCATGCTGAAAGACACCCGTCGCGTTACGGTCGCAGAGCCGTCGGTGGCCGCGAACGAAGCTGCTGGTGGTGGGAACGTCGTCGGCGCAAGGCCAGATGGTGCGCCCGAAACAGATGCAGCGCAATCGTTAAGCGCGGGGTTCGACTATGCAGCCCACTCGGACGTGGCGCGCGGTAACGCAGCCGCCGTCTCCTCAGGTCAGCGACCAGCATGGCGCGTCCGACTGAAGAATTCCTGTAAGATCCTTGGCGGCGTCTTCGTACCGCTCATCCCCGGCTTCATCGTGTCGGGTATCTGCGGAAGCTTTGCCATGATTATCCAGCAGCTTGTGCCAGGCTACTCGGACAACGCTTTCTGGGGGTGCCTGTATAATCTGCTGTTTCTCGTCCAGCAATCGCTGCTGGCATACTTAACTGCCTGGACTGGATATCGCGCCGCCGAGCAGTTCGGTGGCACCCCAATTCTCGGTGGCATGCTGGGCATGATTACCTCGATGAGCAACATCAATGACATCGCCACGTTCCTCGGGCTCTACAATGCCGATACGCCCCTAAGTTCGATTCTCATGGCGGGAAAAGGTGGCGTTTTGGCGGTTATCGTCGGCGTGTTCTTGCTGGTCAAAGTCGAGCATATCGTGGATAAGCGCATGCCAGACGTGCTGAAGGTGATCGGAACGCCGCTTGTCACCATGTTGGTGTGTTCGGTGGTTTACGTGTTCGCTGTCATGCCCGTTGCTGGATTTGTTGCTTCGTGGTTGTGCGATGGCATGGAGGCCGTCTGCATGAGCGAAAACGTCTTCGTCCGAATCATCGCTGGCTATGTAGGCGCGGCGTTGTTCTTGCCGCTCGTTGCTTTGGGCATGCATCATGGCTTAGTGGCGCTCTATGCCATTCAGCTACAGGCTGTGGGTTACGTGACGCTCTATCCTGCCCTGTGCATGGCGGGCGCAGGGCAAGTAGGTGCAGCGCTTTCCATTCGCCATAAGGCCAAAAAATGCGGAAACAAGAAGGTAATGGCTGTGGCCGACGCGGGTATACCGGCCGGCTTCCTGGGCATCGGCGAGCCTTTAGTGTATGGCTTGACGCTGCCCATGGGAAAGCCGTTTATAACCGCAGGCATTGGCGCTGGATTTGGCGGGGCTTTTGTCATGTTCATGCAGGTGGCGGCTACTGCATGGGGGCCTTCCGGGTTACTGGGCCTGTGCGTTATGGATGCCGGTCCAAATGGCATGGCCGCAAGTTTGGGGGCATATGCTGCGGGCTTGCTCATCAGCTACATCATGGGATTTGTCATCACGAACGCTGTGGTCAAGGAGCAGGAAGTGGCCGAGCTCTACCGCGATGAGCAAATCGGTGCGCAATCGGTTTCTCCGGGGGTTTCACGCGATGCCGCTGATGCGGTTGTTGCGGAATCAGCCTCCGCGAACCCCGGCATTTTGCCGACCATGCCCGCTCGCCGCCCCGAAATCGTCCATGGTCAGCTAGTCGCCATGGACGGCATGGTCTTGTCAGCCCCCGTCGATGGCCAGCTCATCGCCCAGAAGCACATCGACGACGAGACTTTTAGGGAAGGCTTTTTGGGTAGTTGCTTTGGAATTGCGCCGAGTGCGGGCGCTGTTTACGCTCCTTGCAAAGGCGCGGTAGCGCTGGCGACGGATACGCATCATGCTTTTGTCATTGAAGCCGCCGAGGGGCAAAAGGTCTTGGTCCACGTAGGGCTCGGCACCGTTTCGATGCAGGGCGCCGGTTTCCAGCCGTTGGTCGCTGTAGGCGATTTCGTTACAGTTGGTCAGCCTCTTTTGAATTTCGACCTCGCGCTTGTTCGCGCCAGCGGTTACCAAGACACGGTCATCGTCGCTTTGCTGAAGGAATGAGAAAGCAAGGCTCCAGTGCAACGTCGTCCCGCCTTGAGTTTGCGTCTCGTGTGGCTCCAATGAGTTTTGCCCCAGGGGCGCGACTCATCGCAGCAGTATTTTATAATCACGGTTTGCAATTATGATAGATGCGCGGATGGGGCCAATGGTGCGCTGCGGTGTTTCGAGAGCGAAGCCAGCGGACGCGACAAGGGGAAAAATGAAAACACCGAGCGGCACAAGGTATGCCTGGATGGCGTACGCTTCCATTTGCATAATGTCGATTGTCTGGGTCGGTATCCAGTTCAACTGCATGAACTTGTACGCAGCTCCCGTTGTCGAGGAACTCGGCATTACGCGCACCCAATTCATGACGGTGCTCAGCATTCCGGGCCTCATCAGCGCAACTGTGAGTTTGCTCGCGTTTGGCGCTATTGAGGAAAACATCGGCTTGCGCCGCATGCTGCTCGTCGGCGGCATTCTCAACACGCTGGCGTTTGTGTGCTGGTTTTTCATGGATTCCATAGCGTTGCTCTACTTGGGCGGGACGCTTTACGGTTGTGGATGCAGCATCACGGCATACAATTCGGTTGCAGCAGGCGTGAACCGCTGGTTTAAGCAGCGCATCGGCTCTCTCATGGGCGTGGCCAACGCCTTGGGAAATGTTGCCGGCATTGTATTTGCCCTGGTTATTGCCGCTATAATCGCGACAATTGGCTGGCGTTATTCGTTCGGTATCTGCGTGGCAATCTCGGCAGTCGCCACGGTTGCGTGCACTTTGCTGTACAAGGGCAATCCGGATGACCTTGGCGTTCGGGCGATGTACGAGGATGAAGTCGCGAATTCGACGGCGCTTGACGAAGCGGCCGAAACTGGTCACGTGATGGGCGCTGAGGCTCTCGCAGGCGCTGCAGCTGAAGCGGTTGACGAGGTTGTGCAGGCAGAAATACCCTCAGAACCCCTTTCCGGCATGCCGTTTAAAGAAACAATCGCTACACCGCGCATGTGGCTTCTGGCTTTTGGCTACCTCTTGCTCGGCACGACCACATATGGCCTGATGAGCACGTTGCCGCTGTTTGCACTTGACTTCGGCTTCGAACAACTCCAAGGACAGGTGGTGAGCGCGTCGCTGTTGGCGGCCGCTATCGCGATGGTGCCGCTCGGCATGATCTGCGATCGGTTTGGGACCAAGTGGACGGTCGCTCTGTGCGGAGCGCTGATGGCGATCGCTGCCGTATTGTTGCTCATGCCCAACCTTCCTTTTGTCGGCGTGCTTGTTGCGGCGGCGTGTTCGGGCGCATCGTACAGCTCATGTGGCGTTGCAGTTGGGACTGGCGTCAAGGAGGCGTTCGGCGAGTTCGAGTTCAGCAAAAAGCTCGGCCTGTGCTCGGGTTGCATGTATATCGGCTTGGCGCTTGGTCCTGCTCTCATTAATTTCGTTTACGACACGGCGGGAACGTATTCGTTCGCGCTCGTTGCTTTTGCCATCTGCGCTGCTGTCATAGCGGCCATCTTTTTCCGCAACGTGTGATTTGGGTAGGGCCGCAAGCTGGGCGAAGCTCGTCGCGACGATGGGTCGCACCTCTGGATGAGTTTTGCCCCTGGGGCATGACTCATCCGGGTGCGGGCTTTTCGTCCCTGGCCGATGAGTTTTGCCCCCAGGGGCGCGACTCATCCGGGTGCGGCCTGCCGATGAGTTTTGCCCCAGGGGCAAAACTCATTCTTGGTTTGCCATCCGAGCTGCGCGTCAGTAACGGTCGAACATCTCCTGAATACGTGCTGGGTCGGTCGTGCGCGTGAGGGCGAGCCGCAAAAGGACGGCGGCCTTTTGCGGTGCGAGATCGTTTCCCCTGACGAGGTTTCCGCCGTAAGCATCGTCGTGCGTTATCATGCCTGCTCCGATGCGCGAGCTGCGTACGACGGGCACATGAGAGTCGGCCAACGCGAGGATGTGCTCGTTCCAGGCTTTGCTGTAGCAACCCGAACCAGCTCCGGCAATGACGATGCCGCGCGCGCCGTTTTCTACGAAGAAATCCAAAACGCCCGGATCAGCGTCGATGGTGAAATACGCGACTGCAACTGATGGCAGCTCGTCGATGGTTTTGACATCGAACTCGGTAGCGGTAGTGTGCGTTTTTGAGGATGCGTTGTAAAAGTGCGGCTCGCCATCGATCATGTAGCCCATGCAGCCGAAGTCGCTCGCAGAAAACGCATCGGTCTGGAATGTCGAAATCTTTCGCACATCGCGTCCGCCAAAAATCCCGTCCGAAAACACGACCATGGCACCGCG
>CADBQL010000029.1 GCA_902796815.1 uncultured Coriobacteriaceae bacterium
CTGCAACATGGCCATCGAGGCTGGGGCGAAAAATGGGATCTTCCCCGTTGACGAGGCCACGCGCAAGTACTTGCGCGAACATGCGCCCAAGCGGATTGTTTGCGCTGCTGGGGATGGCGCGAACGTGAGCGACGGGTTGCGCGCATGCGGACCTGGGTGCGAGGTGCCTGAGGCGTCCGAGCGCGAGGCCCACGGCGGTCGGCGCTCCAGCGCGCCTGGCAGTCTGCACGCATGCGATTCCGATTGCGAGGCACGTGTGTTCGAGGCCGACGAGGATGCGGTGTACGACCAGGTCGTCGACGTCGATTTGAGCAAAATCGAACCGACCGTGGCCGCGCCACACTTGCCCGAGAACGCACATCCCGCTCGCGAGCTGAACGATGTGAGAATCGATCAGTGCGTCATCGGAAGCTGCACAAACGGACGTATGAGTGATATGCGCATTGCAGCGCGTGTGCTCGAGGGGCGTCACGTGCATCCCGACGTGCGCACCATCGTGATTCCTGCCACGCAGGATATTTACCTCCAATGCGTGCGTGAAGGCCTGGTCGAAACGTTTGTAAAGGCAGGAGCTGTGGTCAGCACGCCAACATGTGGCCCATGCCTAGGCGGCCACATGGGAATACTAGCTGCGGGCGAGCGCGCTATTGCCACGACGAACCGAAACTTCGTCGGTCGCATGGGACATGTGGAAAGCGAGGTGTACCTAGCCAACCCCGCCGTTGCTGCTGCTTCGGCTATTGCCGGCCACATCGTCGATCCGCGCCAGACACATGGTCGCACCCAATGAGCCTTTCGCGATGAGCTGCGCCTTCGAGGCGAGGCCTGCTCTGCGCGCCCTGTGCGTTCGGAGAGGCTTACCCGACGGGCAATGAGTCACGCCCCAGGGGCGAAACTCATTTGCGGGAATGACCCAATGGGCAAATGCATAGGAATATTGAGTCGTGCCGCTGAGGCGCGACTTACCGGTAGATTGAACTGCGGGTTGGGCATTGGGGCGGTGCACCAATCGTGTCAAAGAAATGGAGCAGTGTATGAAGGTGCAAGGAAGGGTTTTCAAATACGGCGAAAATGTTGATACCGATGTCATCATCCCGGCACGTTACCTCAACATCGCCGATGCGGTCGAGCTTGCAACGCATGCAATGGAGGATATTGACGCAACGTTCGTAAACAGCGTGCAGCCAGGCGATATCATCGTTGCCGGAAAAAACTTCGGGTGTGGCTCATCGCGCGAGCATGCTCCACGCGTGCTTAAAGACAACGGCATTGCATGCGTCGTTGCCCCGAGCTTCGCGCGAATTTTCTATCGCAACGCCATTAACATCGGCCTTCCCATACTCGAATGCGCCGAAGCTGCTGGCGCGATTCAGGCGGGCGACACGGTTTCTATCGATTTCGAAACTGGACTTATTAGCGATGTGACCAGCGGAAATACGTTTCAGGCGCTGCCGTTTCCTACGTTTATCCAAAACATCATCGATCACGATGGTCTCATCGGTAGCCTCAACGCTCAGATGTGATTATGGATTGGGGGCTTCGCGCCGGCTCGGCCCAGTTGGCGGCGGTGGATTGGGGGTTCGGCGCTGGAGGTCGAAGACCGACATGGTAGCCTCAACACCCAGATGTGATTGCGAACCGGGGGCTCCTCGCTGGTTCGGCCCAGTTGACAGCAGTGGATTCGGGGGTTCGCATTGATTTGCGTCAGGCGGTCGTTGCGGATTGGGGAGTTCGCATTGATTCAGCCAAACCAATCGCATTGGATTGGGGGGTTCGCACTGATTCGTCCATGGCGGTGGTTGCGGATTCGAGGGTTCGCATTGATTCGGCCCGTGCGGTGGTTGCGGATTCGAGGGTTCGCATTGATTCCGGCCATTTTAGGTCGCTCGAGGCGGCGAATCAGTGGGTAATCACTGATTAGGCTCCGATTTGCCGCATGTTGATTTGTAAAAGCCCAGGTCAGAGGTTTATGCCTTCCTTGGGAAAAGTGCGTACCCCCCGATTTGCCGAGCGGGCTGGCTCGAAACGTGCCAAATCGGTGCGAACCCTCCGATTTGCCTCGTGCGAACCATCTCGCTAAAAAGTCCCGCATGTGCGCAGATTATTTCGCCAAAACGGGGGCAAGTGCGTCGCCGCCCACCAAAACGGAAGCATTTGCGCAACAGTTCGCCAAGAGCTATACATGTGCACTAGCCATCATCAGCTACCGCTGGCTTCCGAATGGGTGCGCAATAGGTCTGCTCAGGGAGCTCCATCAACTTTCTAGCGCTGAAGCACCAGTTGATAAGTATGTAGCAAAGGGGAAACCCTCCCTTTTACCATATTTGGAAACCCTTTTATCATTGCGCACTTGTGAACACGCGGCCAAAATGGCGGCAGGTATCGTGTACTTACTGTAATATATGCGGAGCTGTTCGAATGCGGTCGTAGCGAATTGCCTGCTAAGGTCAAAGCCAGGGCGCGAACGCCGGAGCGCATCGGCCAAGGCGCACCCAGCGGGCACCCGCAGGGCGCCGCAAAAGAACGCAGCTGCACAAACGGAGGAAAAAATGACTGCAAACGTTTCCGATATCTACGGGTCGCTCGTGTTCAACGAGCACGTCATGGCCGAGCGCCTGCCGTCCGTGACCTACAAGGCGCTCATGCGCACAATCGAGCTCGGCGAGCCGCTCGATATCGAGGTCGCCAACGTCGTCGCTCACTCCATGAAGGAATGGGCGATCGAAAAAGGCGCCACGCACTTCACGCACTGGTTCCAGCCGCTCACCGGCATCACGTCCGAAAAACACGACAGCTTCCTCGACCCCACCAACGACGGTCGAGCGCTCATGCGTTTCAGTGGAAAAGAGCTGATCCAGAGCGAACCGGACGCATCGAGTTTTCCGAACGGCGGCCTGCGCGCGACATTCGAAGCACGCGGCTACACGGCGTGGGATCCCACGAGCTTCGCTTTCATCAAAGACGAAGTGCTGTGCATCCCGACCGCGTTCTGCTCCTACACCGGCGAAGCCCTCGACGAGAAAACTCCGCTTCTCCGCTCCTGCGCTACGATAGAAGAGCAAGTCAATCGCGTGCGCTCCCTGTTCGGTGAACCCAAGCAGCGCATAGATGTCACGATTGGCTGCGAGCAGGAATACTTCCTGATTTCGGAAGAAGCGTACAACAAGCGCCTCGACCTCATGCTCACGAATCGCACGCTGTTCGGTTACGCTCCGAGCAAAGGCCAAGAGCTCGAGGAACACTATTTCGGTGCGATTCGCCCGACCGTCAACGAGTTCATGAAAGAACTCGACGATGAGCTGTGGAAACTCGGCATACCCGCGAAGACCAAGCACAACGAGGTCGCACCAGCTCAGCACGAGCTCGCGCCCATCTTCGAGCGCGCGAACCGCGCTATCGACCACAACCTGCTCACGATGGAAAAAATGCGCCTGCTCGCAAGCCATCACGGCCTCGTGTGCTTGCAGCACGAAAAGCCCTTCGCAGGCATCAACGGCTCGGGCAAGCATGACAACTGGTCGCTTTCGGCAGGTGGAAAAAATCTGCTCGAACCTGGCGATAACCCCATCGAGAACCTTCGGTTCCTCGTGCTTTTGACCTGCATCATCGAGGCGGTTGACGAGTATCAGGAGCTGCTGCGCATGTCGGTGGCATCGGCCGGCAACGACCATCGCCTCGGCGCGCAGGAAGCGCCGCCAGCTATCGTGTCGATCTTTTTGGGTGACGAGCTTTCGGCGATTGTCGACGCGCTTGTGAACGATCACGAATCCGAGTATGCGAGCGCACACAAAGTGGCCATGGACCTGGGTGTATCGACGCTGCCGGCATTTTTGAAAGACAACACGGACCGCAATCGCACATCGCCTTTCGCTTTTACGGGCAACAAGTTCGAGTTCCGCATGCCGGGTAGCTCGTGCAACCCTTCCGAGGCCAACACGATTTTGAAC
>CADBQL010000030.1 GCA_902796815.1 uncultured Coriobacteriaceae bacterium
CGACGGCGGTCAGCCCACAAGCGAATTCCCGAGCCATTTCATGAATCACAGCGTGCGCTCAGCCGCAACCAACGGTGCATGCCGCGTTATCTACCATGCACATCCCGATAACGTAATCGCGCTGACCAAGGTCATGCCGCTCGATGCGCGCACGATCACGCGCGCCCTGTGGAAAGCAATGACCGAATGCATCGTCGTCTTCCCCATGGGCGTCGGCGTCGTGGAATGGATGGTCCCTGGCGGACCCGAAATCGCCCGCGCCACGAGCGAGCTCATGAAGACGTACGACGCTGCCATCTGGGCACAGCACGGCCTGTTCTGCTCGGGTCCGGATTTCGACACAACCTTCGGCCTCATGCACACCATTGAGAAGGCGGCGAAAATTCACGCCCAGGCCTTGATGATGAACGGCTGCTCGGACGAATTCATGAACACGATTTCCGATGAGGGCCTGCGCGCCATCGCGCGAGATTTTAAGCTCACGGTCAACGAGGCATTCTTGGACTAACGAATCCGGCGCGGCGTTTGAGCGCCGCGCCTCCTCCCCCCGACTAAACTGCGATCGTTTTTTGCAGGTCAACCCTCGCAAAAAGCAACGCGTTTAAGTGAAACCGCAAGTGCGGTTTGGATATCTGTGCGCAAAAAAACGCATCAATGAGATTAGGAAAGGAACGGCAAGGCAATGGCAACATCCGAAAACAAGCAGGTAAACCCGTGGTGGGTGGCCGTCATCAACGGCATGGCCTCCTACATCGACTCCTGCACGATTATCACGTCAGGCGTAGCCCTGGTCATCTACCAGAACACGTACGGCCTGACCGACATCCAGTTCGGCGCGCTTTCGGCGGCGCTCACGTTCTGCATCGCATTGGGCTCGATCTTCGGTGGACGCCTGGGCGACCTGTTCGGACGCAAGCCCGTTTTCTCCGTAACCATGATTATGCTTGTGCTCGGCGCTCTCATCATGGTGTTCTCGAATAACTTCATCTTCTTGCTTATCGGCGAAATCCTGATGGGTCTCGGCGTCGGTGCCGACTTACCCGTTTCGCTCGCGACGATTTCGGAGCAAGCACCCGATGACAAGCGCGGAAAGATGCTGCTGTTCAGCGACATCCTTTGGGTCGTGGGCATCGTCGTGGCCCAGGGCATCGGCTCTCTCGTCGGCGACTGGGGCCTGCTTGGCGGCCAAATCATGTTCGGCCAGCTTGCAGCTGTTTCGGCCCTCGTGCTGATCTTGCGCCAGACGATTCCCGAATCGCCCGTATGGCTCGAGCAAAACGCGCTGCGCCGTCAGGGCATCGTCAAGAAGGAAGACACTGGCAAGCTCGGCGACCTGGTAAAAGCCCCGTACCTCATCCCCTTCGTCGCTCTCGTCATCTTCTACATTGGCACGAACATCCCGGCGAACAGCCTCGGCCAGTTCAGCACCTGGATCGGCAACAACGTCGTAGAGCTGCCCATCTCCACGGTTTCGCTCATCGGCATGATCGTCTACCCCATCCGCGCGATCCTCGACTTCGTCTTCATGCACTTCGTCGACACCCCCAAGCGCATGCCGCTGTTCTACATGGGTGCCATCCTGTACCTTGCCGGCTTCCTCATGTTCCCGGTGTTCGGCGCTTCGACGGTCACGTACGTCTTGACCCAGCTGCTCTACTGCGTCGGTGCCGCCTTCGCGTTCGAGGGTATCCTCAAGGTGTGGATGCAGGAATGCTTCCCCACGCTGCTGCGCACGACCGCGAACGGCGCCATCGTGTTCGCAAGCCGCTTCAGCTGCGCGGTCTGCGGTTTCTTCACCGCCGCGTTCATCACCGCCTTCGGATACCAGGTAGCGTTCTGGGTGCTCTCGATTATGTGCGCCATCGGCTTTGCTGCTGCCATCTGGGCCTTCCACGGCAAGCGCTACAACACCTTCGAGCATGATGAGGCGTAAAGTTTTCTGACGCCCGATTGCCCGCCGCGCCCCAGGGGATGAGTTTCGCCCCTGGGGCGCGACTCGTTTCCGGATGAGTTTTGCCCCTGGGGCGCGACTCATTGCGCACGTGGGACGATTTTGGCAGGCCGTTGC
>CADBQL010000031.1 GCA_902796815.1 uncultured Coriobacteriaceae bacterium
GTGGCGAAATGCTTGCGAAAACGCGAAACGACGTGGAACTCTGTCGGCAAGCCGCATTAAGCGAGCGAGATTCCACTGCCCTCGACCAGGTGCGGGATGCGGTCGATGCTCGCGCGGATATGCTTGAAGCTGCTCGAGGCGCTATAGCGGTAGTCGATGAGTACCAGCTGGTGGCCTCAAAGCTTGACGAAGCGTGGGACAGCGTTCTGAGTGCTGACGCAATCGCGCGCATGGCGACCAAAGCGGCAAACGAGGCCGATACCGAAAACGAGGTCAGCAGGGCGCGTGACGCGACTGCCAAAGCGAGAGGGCAGATGAAACATGCGCTCAAGCAGGTGAATTCTCTGACGAAAACGCATGCAAGCTTGGATCTTTCCCGTTTGCACGACTATCTCAAGATTCGCGTTGAAGCGCTCGACCACGCCGTTGCAACCTCAGATGCCTTGCTGGCAGGTGATATCGACAAGGCGTCCCTCGAAAACGAGGCCTATAATACCGCTGATGAAAGAGCTGCTAAATTGGCGAAAAAGCTTTCGAGCGCACCGAGAGATGCGGTGCAAGCCGTCTTTTCCGCCGAGCTCGAACCATTTGAATCCTCATACGAAGCCGCTCGCGACAAAGTCATCGAAGCGGACTCCCTCATTCGCGCCTACCGCGGATAAGCTTCTGGGATGGGGCAGGCGGGGTCGAGCGGCGACCTGCCCCACCTCGGAAAGTGCAACGTGCCGATGTTTCGGGCTCTCTGACATTGGTTCATTCATGGAACGTTGGGAATGAGCGGACAAAAGGCGTATACTTTCCCATAAGTATGTGCAGATACGAACGCATACGCAGTAAAGTGGAAGGTAAAATGATGACTCAACCGCTTGATTACATCGAGTATCTTTCGAAGGAAATCGGCGCGCGGCCAGCCGGCACTGAGGAGGAGCGTCAGGCAGCGCTCTATATAGCCGACGAGTTTCAGAAGGAAGTTGGTTTTGCCGCGTCGATCGAGGAATTCGTGAGCACTTCGAACATCGAGGGATACCGCTCCATTCTGGCGATGGTCACAATCGTCGTTTCGGTTTTGGCCATGTTGTTCTACGTTTTGACGATTCCGGCGCTCATCTTGGCTCTGATCTCGGCTGTTGTCTATGCGCTCGAGGCGACGGGTAAGCCCGTTGTTTCGCGTCTGTTGGCGCGCGGCGCGAGCCAGAACGTAGTGGCCAAGTATCAGCCGCATGGCGATACAACAGAAGAAAAGCGCGGCGCTCGCACGCGCAAAATCGTGTTGTTGGCCCATTACGATACGGGAAAAGTTACCCCGGGCATTGTGCGAGCCGTAGAGGGAACAGGCCTTCCATTTGGTACGATTTGCCTCGTCGCGATGGTTGCGGCGGCGTTTTTGCTGCTTTTGCGCGTGTTCGTAGGTGGTACGGGCGGCGCTGGCCTTTTGTTCGTGAACGCGCTGACTATCGTTTCGATCATCATATTGGCGTTTCCCATCATTAAGACCATCCTGTATCGGGCCGCGCCGTATAACGAAGGGGCAAACAATAACGCATCTGGCGTGGCTGCCCTGCTCGAGGTGGCAAGTCGTATTAATCAAGGCAGCGTGAGTGAGGCAGATCTTGCTGAGGCCGAAAACGCTGTCATTCACGGAGAAGAAGCCGCGCTCGAAAGTGGCGTTGTGCCCGATGGTGCGACCCTCTCGTACGAAGTGGAGCCGAGCGCTTACGGCATGGACGAGGGTGTGAGCGAGGAAGATCGCCTGCTCGCCGCAAAAGCGGCTATTGCGGCGTTGACCGGGCAGTCGATCGAGCAGCGCGTGTACGCCACGGCTTCGACCGCGCGCGAAGAGCGCGCAGCGCGTCCGGTTGGCGGCATGGATGGCGATGCTGGCTTCGACGAATCTTTCGATGCCGAGGTGGCTCTTGCCCCGTTGCCGACTCCTGCAGACGCCGTTGATGTGGGTGGCTCTGCTGCGAGCGATGTGTTGGAAGCAGGTTTTGAGCCCGAGCCGTCGCCTTCCGAGACGGGCGGTTTCGAAAACGCTCCGAGTTGGTTTGTTGCCGCCCAGCGAAACGCAAAGCGTAGCGAGTCGACAGAGCCGATACAGCGCTCGCGA
>CADBQL010000032.1 GCA_902796815.1 uncultured Coriobacteriaceae bacterium
AGCCTCAAGGCCGCCGTTGGCAAGGGCAAGGTGGACCTGAGCTGGGGCAAGGTGACCGGCGCCACCGGCTACCAGGTGCTCGTCGCCTCCAAGAAGGACATGTCCGACGCCCAGGTGGTCGACGTCAAGGGCGGCTCGACGCTCAAGACGACGATCAAGGCCTTCAAGGGCAAGGCGCTCAAGACCGGCAAGACCTACTACATCAAGATGCGCTCGTTCAAGGAGGCCACCAACGCCTTAGGCAAGAAGAACAAGTACATCGGCATCCAGTCGCTCGTGCGCACCTGCAAGGTGAAGTAACACGGGATGCGATGGGGAAGGGGGCAAAGCCCCCTTCCCCAGGCGAAAACAAATTAGGCCTGCTTTCGCCTGACGGAGGGCGTCGTTCCATCCGTTTCATTCGGTCATAGTGAGCCGGAAAGACCAATAGGCCAGATGGTCCACGGTTTTCCGGCACGCTCCTTACGGTAAAGTGTGCAAAAGGGGAATCTCCCCTTTTGCACACTTTTGGGATGGATAACATATGAGGCGCCATTAATGGTGCAGGCTATCTGTGACGGTAGGAGGAGGTGCGAAGGCTCATGAAACGGTTTTCGCGCAAGCTAGGTCTGGCTGGTACGCTGTTTGGTATCTTGGCGCTCGTGCTCGTACTCGTTCCGCCAAAAGCGTCAGGGTTGACGGCGGCGGGCGGAATAGAGTCTGACGGCTTGCAGACCCAAGCAAGCTCGACCGTCACGATAACGTATCCGTATGCGGATTCAAACAATGATGGCGCAAATGATTATGTGCTCGAATACGGGCGGCTTTCGAATAATTTCAAGTTCAGCTATTCGACCGCCCAGAGTACGACCGAGCCTCAGGACGGCATGGTTAGTGCTACCTATTCATATTCGACGTCGTATAACTACTTCTACCGCGTGACGAATCCACTTGACGATGATGTCGTGACGTATGGAAACTACATCGACGGTGACTACGATATCACGGTGACGCCTAACGACTTGCAGGTTGGCGAGCCGGCTGATGGCGTGACGTTCGACAAGCAAACGGTCGTGCGTGATTTTTCCCTCAATAGCTACGATATCGGAGACTTGTACCTCAACGTGGGGCCGACGGGACATCTGCAGCTCGCGAAAGGGGATTCTTTTTCGCTGTACCCGTTGCGTAACTGGCTTCCCGTGGAGGGGACGGGCAATACTCAGATGCTGCAGCCGGATTACCAAGTGAGGGTAATCGACCTAGAGGGTTCGGGCGTTCTAAGCGCTACCGAGGAGACGCGAAACACCGCTGACAAACACATGTGGGCGCTCAAGGCTACCAATCCGGGAACGGCGCTCGTCATGGTTACCTACGACGCGCTCGTTCACGCCGGCGCCATGGGGAGCCCACGCTTTAGCGCCATTTGGCCCGAAAACACGGGGTTATTTGTGGTTACCGTAGGCAAATCTTGCGATGTAGAAATGGGCGCACTCTCGAATGCCGATATGGACAGCCAAAGCAAGCTTGCCGGAGCAGCATGGGATGCCGAGCTCGACGTGCTGTACTACTTCGACAACGAGGGCGCAAGCTACACGCTTCATCCCGAAGAGGGCGCACAAGTCGAGGTTGCGCGCGGCTCCATCGAGAGCGGAAGCCTTCAAATCGGCGCGTTTTCGACCGAGGGAGTTCAAGTTAACGCGGATGGCTCGGTCACGGTAAGCGGACTTGTGCAGGGCAAGCATGTATTGCGTGTTTCGCATGGCGAAAAAGTCGCGTATCAGATAGTGCGTGCTAAGCATGCCGATTGGACGCTGTATGGAGGAGAGGTGCTTGACGAAGCGCATCTCATAGCAACTTCGGCCTCTACTGGGGCCAACGCTTACACTGACGGTGCGACGGCGATTACGCGCACTGCGTACGATGCCCTCGACGATTCGGACAAGGAGTCTTACGAGCCGCTCGCATGCGCGGGCGCCAAGGTGACGCTCGTCTTCGATAGGCTCTACCATCCCGCCAGCAAGCTTTCGGGCATTTACAACATGAACGCAATTATCGCCTTACGAGGGCCTGATGGCATAGCCTATGAGCAAGAGTTGGCAGCGGAATATGGAGGCCCGGCTCAGTATACTTTTTCCTCTAATGCGAAATGCCAGCGCATTGCTTTCAACATCCCCGATGATGCAGAAGAAAGCCTTGTGCTCAGCGTTGCCTTGAAAGCCCATGGGTTTGGGTCATCGTACGGCGCGCATCGTCAGGTTACGTACAAGGATGGTGTGTCCCAGAACAATAACGCGCCAACCCAGACGGCGTATTTCGGGGGTTCCGAGCCGATTGCAATCGACTTGGTCGAGCCCCAGTCTGCTGACAATCCGGACGATCCTGATGCTCAGGCGCGACAAGCGGCGGCCGAGTTCTCGGCTCTCGTGCGCGCCATCGGAACTGTGACGCTCGGAAGTGCCGATCAAATTGCCGCTGCACGGGAGGCTTACGATGCGCTCGATTTCGCGGCGCTTGCGTATGTGGACCCCGAGGACGAAGATCTTCTCTTTGCGGCTGAGGAGCAGCTAGCCGCGCTCCAAGAAACCACGTTTTTACCTGTCGACATCCAAGATGGATGTGTGCGCGTTATGGTCGAGAATTCGACCTATCCGGTTTCGGCTGGCGCGCCATGGGAGGACGTCCTGGTCGATTGCCAGGTTGCCATCGAGCAAGAAGACACCATGCGCACACTCGTGGACAAAGCCCTTGAGCAAGCTGGGCTCGAGAAAACGAAAGGGACCGAAGGCTATATCCGATCGATCGGCGGCATATCCGAAAAGGCGTACGATCCCGAAGGCGACGACGTCAATAACAGCGGGTGGATGTGCAGGCTCAACGGCTGGTTCATTAATGCGGGCCTCAATGCGTTTACTGCGAGCAACACCAACCCCGATTTTCTGGTACGCGAAGGCGACGAGATACACATACTCTACACGGTCGATGGTGGGCCTGATGTGGGATCCTATCCGAATCGCGAAACTAAGGCGCTCGACAGAATTGCCGTAAGCGGAGCAGCTCTGACTCCGAGTTTTGCATCAGACGTACACGATTACGAGCTCGCAGTCGATTCGGAAAGCCCCGAGGTCTACCTGAAGCCCGTTGCCAAGAACCAGAACTGGCAGGTGCGTATGTTCCTCGATGGCGACGAGAGCATGTCGTATCGCTCAAACGATGCTATTCCCGTGCGCAATGGCTCGACCATAAAGGTGGTCGTGGGTGATCCGTCATGGCCATCCATGAATGCGAATTCAGATGAGGCGGAGGAATACCGCTTCATCGTGCGCATTCCCGGGGCCGCGAACACCGATGCAGCCCTCAAAACAGCTTCGGCGGCCAACGTTACCTACAATGGCAAAGCGCAGAAGCCGAGCGTGACGGTCAAAGATGTTGCCGGAAAGGTCGTTCCATCAACCGCCTACACGCTCACGTGGTCCAAAAATACGAACGCCGGCACGGCGAGCGTGGTCGCGACAGCTAAGTCTAACAGCGGCTACTCGGGCAAAGCCACGGCGAATTTCAAAATCAATCCAGCCAAGATTACTTCTGTGGCGGATATCGCCAATCAGCTCTACAAGGGTCAGGCTAACCTTCCTCAGCCGAAGCCCATGGTCAAGGCGGGCAGTCTCGTGCTTGCCGCGAAAGATTACACGGTGACCTATGAATACTACCAAGGACATGATAAGAAGAAGTATGTAGGCCCTGCGAAAGCGACCGTAAACGCCAAGGGCAATTACACTGGCAAGATTACAAAGGCCTTCAAAGTCGTAACCGTTGCCGATTCCAAGAGCGTTGGCGCGAAGCTTGACGACAAGACTCTTGCGGGCATCGACAGATACAAAACCACGGAAAAGAGGAATCCGGGTTACGTCGAGCAGGTTAGTTCCAAGACTATGACAACCGTTGCCAAACCGCGCGCGAAGACGATGGAGGTCACGTGGGGGGCCGTCAAGGGCGCCACGAACTACATTGTCGGTTATAAGCGCGCGACAGACCCGGCATGGTCCTACGAGATGAGCGGGGGCAAGACCAAGCGCGTCTTTAGGAACATGAAAGAAGGCGACCTTATGGAGTTTCGCGTCTCGGTCTACAACGGTAAGACCTTTGCCCGCGGTGAGTGGACCCAGATTAACTGTCGTTTCTATCGCGAAATGGTGAAGCTCAAGGCGGCCATGGGCAAGGGCAAGGTCGACCTGAGTTGGGGTAAGGTCATTGGCGCTACCGGCTACCAGGTGCTCGTTGCCACTAAGATGGACATGTCCGACGCGAAGATCATCGCCGTCAAGGGCGGTTCAACTCTCAAAGCCAGAGTGACTAAGATGGGTACGTCTAAGTTAATAACCAATAGGAAGTATTACATAAAGGTGCGCGCCGTGAAGATGGCGACCAATGCTCTCGGCAAGAAAAATACTTACGTCGGCATCAATTCGCACATGCGGGCTGGCGTGGTCAAGTGACGTTGAGTTTTCCATAATGGGTGGATGCGCCGGATTGCCCAGGGCGATCCGGCGCATAGGGCAGCTTGGCTTATGGGTTAGCTATCGCTGCTTACTGCCGTTCGGGCTTGGAACAAAACCGTTCGCACTGTTTTGATTTGTGCAAAACGACGATAGTTTTTCTGATTCCTTATATTCTCTTTAGGCAGCGTGGAAAACAGCTCGGAAGTGCTGATACAATTCATTCGCTGGGTTATGAAAGCTTTCGTAAGGAACCAAGGAGGCACAACGTGATTATCATCGGCGAGAAGATCAATGGCTCGATTCCCAAAACTGGCAAGGCCATCGCAGAGAAGGATGAGGAATACATCCGCATGCTGGCTCGCACCCAGACCGAGGCTGGCGCGACCTACATCGACTGCTGCGCATCGGTTAACGAGGGTGAGCTGGAAGTTCAGAAGTGGCTCATCGACCTGATCATGGAAGAATCCGACCTGCCGATCTGCATTGACAGCCCCGATCCCCAGGTTTGCGTCGACGCTATTCCGTTCTGCGGCGATCGCGTCGGTCTGATCAACTCCGTTTCGGGCGAGGGCAACAAGATGGACGTCGTGTTCCCGGTTATCGCCGACACCAAGTGGGGCTGCGTGGCTCTGCTGTCCGACGACTCCGGCATCCCCGCGACCGCTGAAGGTCGTCTGGCCGTCTTTGACAAGATCATGGAAAAGGCCAAGGAATATGGCATCGCCCCCGATCGTCTGTACATCGATCCGCTCGTAGAGACCCTCGGTGCCAACTCCGAGAGCCTCATCATCTTCAACGAGTGCGTGAAGTCCATCAAGGAGCAGTATCCGACCATCCACATCACCTCTGGCCTTTCGAACATCTCGTTCGGCCTGCCGGTCCGCAAGATGATCAACATGCCGTTCCTGACCCTGGCCATGGCCGCCGGCATGGACTCCGCCATTATGGACCCGACGAACCGTGACATGAACGGCGTGCTGCATGGCACCGCTGCTCTGCTCGGCGACGATGATTTCTGCCTGGATTACATCGAGGCATATCGCGACAACCTGTTCGGTCCGATCAACCGCGACTAATCGCTTAGCAGCAACCGATTGCGAAGGCGGCGAGCTTCGGCTCGCCGCTTTTTTTCACGGGTCTTCAACCCGGCCCTCTGCGCGAAGCGCGAGAGGCGGAAAACCACCCGCTATGCGGGTG
>CADBQL010000033.1 GCA_902796815.1 uncultured Coriobacteriaceae bacterium
AAGGGGATTCACGTTTGTCCTCGGTGCATTTGCGAGCGTTGCGCCGATTTAGCTTTTGAAGCGTTACTATATATATGAGATAAAATTACGCGGAAAGGACGGCTGCGATGACGATTGATGATTTGATCGCTTACGGCGCAAACGTGGAAGAGGGCTTGTCGAGATGCATGGGCAACGAGGATTTTTACCTTCGCTTGGTAGGAACGCTCAAAGGCGAGCAAGGTTACGATACGCTCAAAGCCGCGCTCGATGCAGGTGATTTGCAAGCGGCCTTCGAGGCAGCTCATGCGCTCAAAGGCGTGCTCGGAAACCTTTCGATTACGCCGCTTTACGAGCCGATTAGCGAGCTCACGGAGCATTTGCGCGCTCAAACCCAAATGGATTACGCTCCGCTGATGGACGCAATTCTTCAGGAGCGGGATCGATTTCTTGCGCTGTGAGACGATTGGCGCGTAGAGGAAAGTCCCCGCGTGCGTTTACGCGCGGAGGGCAATCCGTGCGCGCATGGGGAGGCCGGGCATGAAACGGAAAACAACCATTGTTTTGGCGATGGCGATGACGGCTATGATGGCGTTTGCGCTGTTCGTAGGCACATCGTGCTCATCGGGTGAAACGGGTGCGGGCGCAAATGCCAATGCGGGCGGCACGACTGGCGCGGGGTCTCAGGGGGAGGCGCCGATCGTGCAAGCGGGTGATGCGGTCGTGTTCTCGATGCATTACGTCGACGCGCCTACGTCGCCAGTCGTCAAAGGTGGCAAGAAAATTGCCCAGCTCGTGAGCGAGGCGACGGAGGGTCGCGTTTCGATTGACGTCGTGTCTGGCAGCCAAGCCTCCGAGCGTGAGCTTTTGCAGAGCGTGCTCGATGGCAAGCTCGATATTGCCGTTTGTTCGCATTCGGCTCTCGTCAAGCAGATTCCGCAGATGAAGATACTTAACCAGCCGTTTTTGTGGGAAACCTCCGAAGATGCTCATGTTGCAATAGACGGTACGCTCGGTGCGCTTATCAAGGAACAAGCCCAGAAGAAAGGCTTTCATGTCATCGGCATCGAGGAGTCGGGTTTTCGCAACGTGTTTTCGACAAAGCCCATTCGCTCGCTCGACGATTTTAAGGGCTTGACCATTCGCACTGCGAAAAACACGTATTTTAAGGCTGCGTTCGAGTCGTTTGGCGCTGAACCGGTGACCATGGCTTCTGACGAAGTAATCGATGCGTTCGGCGAGGGCAAGATTGATGCGTGCGAAGATTCCACAATTGGCTATCTGACCTCGCGCTACTATCGCCCGGCTCGCAATATCACCTATACAAACCATGCGATTACGCTCTACATGCTGTGCATGTCGGATGAGGCGTGGAACAGGATTCCCGCCGAGCTGCGCGAGCCGTTTTCCCAGGCTATTCAGGAAGGTGTTGAGTGGGAGCGCACGGCTGTAGTTGATGCCGAAAACGATGCCCATGACGAGTTGCGTGGCCTTGGCGTCTATTTTAACAACATCGATATCGTTTCTCTGCGCAAGCAGTATTTTGCGAAAGCCGCCGAAGAAGGCTTCAAGTTCGATCTTGAGTGGCAGGCTGCGATCGGGTAGAGTTGCCCTTGCGTTCGCCTCGAAGTCCGCATCAAGAATCGGGTTTTCGTTAAGGGGCTCCTGCTACACTACGATTGTAACGAAACCCGGTTTGGTTTCGCATGACAGCACGCGGGTTAGGAGCGCGCAATGGGCATGACCATGACGCAGAAAATCCTTGCAGCTCATGCCGGGCTCGATACCGTAGAGCCTGGGCAGCTCATCGAATGCGACATCGATTTTGCGCTGGCAAACGATGTGACGGCGCCGATGGCTATCCAGGTCATGCGCGAGGCGGGACTCGACCGCGTGTTCGATCGTGCGAAGGTTTGCCTCGTGCTCGATCATTTCGTCCCCAACAAGGACATCAAAAGCGCCGAGCAGTGCAAGCTTTGCCGCGAGTTCGCGCGTGGCCATGAGTTGGAAAATTTCTTCGACGTCGGTACGATGGGTATCGAACATGCGCTTTTGCCAGAAAAGGGCCTGGTCGCATGCGGTGACGTTGTTGTTGGCGCCGACAGCCACACGTGTACGTACGGAGCGCTCGGCGCATTTTCGACCGGCGTGGGGTCGACCGACATCGCTGCCGCCATGGCGACGGGGCGCTCATGGTTTCGCGTGCCGGGTGCAATTTGCGTCAACCTTGTGGGCGAGCTGGGCCCGTGGGTCTCGGGAAAAGACGTGATTTTGTGGCTTATCGGGCGTATCGGCGTCGATGGGGCGCTCTACCAGAGCCTGGAGTTTCGTGGATCGGGTGTGGCTGCGCTTGGCATGGACGATCGTTTCACGATCTGCAACATGGCCATCGAGGCTGGGGCGAAAAATGGGATCTTCCCCGTTGACGAGGCCACGCGCAAGTACTTGCGCGAACATGCGCC
>CADBQL010000034.1 GCA_902796815.1 uncultured Coriobacteriaceae bacterium
ATAACGTCAGCCTCGCCGAGCAGCTTGGCCCCGCGCACCGTGATGAGATCTGCCGCACCTGAGCCTGCACCCACAAAATGAATCATTCGAGCACCCTTTCCGACGTGCGTTATTTTTCCTTGTTAGCCGCACGTCAAACCGCAATTTTCCACTAGTGACGAGTATACCTTGACTTAACTGAACAGGACTTGGAGGTTAGAAGACAAACTTGGAGATGAACAGACGGTTTTTTCCTAACGACGTTGCCCGGCGGAAAATGAGTCGTGCCCCAGGAGCGTGACTCATCTTCTGTCTACATCCAAATCTGGGCAAGAGCATCGGCGCCAGGCGTTTTGCCGAGTATGCCGTGGGCGTTGGAGAACACAATGGCCTCGATTTGAAGACGACCCGCCGCACGATGATTGAGCTTGTCGGCAAGATTGCACATCAGGGAGGTCATGGCCTGCTCCTTGAGGCCGCAATCGATGAGCACGTCAAGCGCTGCATCGGTCGTAGCCGCATCCATAATCTGGCGGACGGTTTCCTGGGTCGCACCGACGAGCGCCGCATGCGCCGCGAGGACTTCGACACGGCAATCGGCCACACGGGAATGCGTGTTCATGATGCCGCCTGCAACCTTGGCCATTTTCCCGATATGACCGACGATAAGCAAGCGTTCGAACCCGAGCACGCAAGCCCCATCGATCGTCGCGCCGAAGTAATTCGAGCAGGACACGGCCGCATCCATGTTGAGCGCAAGCTGCCCGCAAGCGAAATCGCGCCCATAATTTCCGGGCACGACGAGCAAATCGCGCACGCCGCGCTCGTAAAGCATGCGCATCTCGAGCTCGATCGATGCGATGAGCGCGTCTTCGCTCATCGGCCGCACAATGCCGCCCGTTCCCAATACGGAGATGCCGCCCTCGATACCGAGGCGTGGATTGAACGTCCGCGCCGCGAGCTCGACGCCTGCGGGGATGGAAACGGTCACGAGCAAGCCTTTGTTGCCAAGGGCCAGCTCGCGCAGGCGGGCAGATTCAGAAAGCACACCCTGCGCGCTGCGGCTTTCAGCTGATTGGCTTTCACCCCGATCCGACTTTTCCCCAAACACACCATCGCCCTCGTCGTCGAAGCGAATCGCATCGCGCATCTCTTCGATAACGCTTTCTACCTGCTCTTTTATCATGCGACGTGGTGTGGAATTGATGGCGGCAGCACCGACGGGCTGATCGAGCCCTTCACGCGTGACGCGACCGACGCCCACACCGCCGTCGATACGCACGCCGGGCTCATCGCAGAACTCGACGCGCGCATACACAAGCGCGCCGTTGGTCACATCCGGATCGTCGCCCGAATCTTTTTGCACGGCGCATTCGGCCCAGTCTTCGCCTTCGGCATGCTCTTCGACTTCGATTACAACCTCGATGCCCGCTGGAGTCTGAAGCGTCACAGCTGGCACCGAATTGCCCCGGAGCAGTTGCTCGCTCGCTGCCCGCGCCGCTGCAGCCGCACACGAACCCGTCGTATATCCGCAGCGCATGCGCTTCGTACCGACGTGTATGTACTCTTCGAGCTTTCGCATACCACACCTTCCATAGCAGGGCCGCTAATCATACCGGCTCATTTTGCCCAAAGCAAAATGAGCCGGCCACATGCTCCCTTGCTAGAGTTTTAGAAAATCACCGATTGCAGCAAGAGTCTCATCGATCATCTCGTCAGTGTGCTCCGTCGAGATGAATATCGCCTCGAACTGCGATGGCGCCAAATAGAAGCCTCGCCCAAGCATGAAGCTGAAGTACTCGGCGAAACGCGCCGTGTCCGAGGCTTTCGCGCTTGCGTAATCCACGACTGGATCTGGCGTGAAAAACACGCTGCCGAGCGAGCCGACGTGGTTAATCGAACACGGCGCCTCAGCTTCGGCCAGCAACCGCTCTATGCCGCCGAAAAGACGCGCACCCGCCGTCTCGAGGCGCTCGTAGTGTTCGGGGTGGTCATGCAGCTCTTTGAGCTGGCAGAATCCCGCTGTCATTGCGATGGGATTGCCCGAAAGCGTACCTGCCTGATACACCGGGCCAACTGGCGCCATGCACGCCATGACGTCTCCACGACCGCCGAACGCTCCGACCGGCATTCCGCCACCGATGATTTTGCCGTAGGTCACGAGATCGGGCGTGATGCCGAAACGGGCGGCCGCACCGCCGTAAGCCAAGCGGAATCCGCAGATAACTTCGTCAAAAATCAGCAGCGCGCCTTCCTTGTCGCACAGAGCGCGCAGGCCTTCGAGAAAACCCTCAGCTGGCAAGACGACGCCCATGTTAGCAGCGACCGGCTCGACGATGACGGCCGCAATCTGGCCACTGTTCTGCGCGAACAGCGCTTCGACACTTGCCAGGTCATTATACGTCGCCGTAAGCGTATCTTGCGCGCAGCCCGCTGGCACGCCCGCGCTATCGGGCACACCCGCAGTCATGACGCCCGACCCTGCCGCGACGAGCATGCAGTCGCTGTGGCCGTGGTAGTTTCCCGCGAACTTGACGATCTTGTCGCGGCCCGTAAAACCCCGCGCGAGGCGGATGGCACTCATAACAGCTTCGGTTCCCGAGTTGACCATGCGAATCATGTCGACATGCTCGACCGTCTGGCATATGTACTCGGCAATCTGCACCTCCAGCTCTGTCGCGGCG
>CADBQL010000035.1 GCA_902796815.1 uncultured Coriobacteriaceae bacterium
GAAGTACATCGAGCAGGGTAACCATGGTGGCAAGGGTTCCGAAGCCCACAAGGCCGCTGTTGTTGGCGACACTGTCGGTGACCCGTTCAAGGATACGTCCGGTCCGTCCATGAACATCCTCATCAACCTCATGACGATCATCTCGCTGACCTTCAGCCCGCTGTTCATCATGATTCAGTCGATGCTCTAGGATTAAACCGCGCCATAAGCGAAAGGCCCGCTGCGCGCGGGCCTTTCGCTTTATCTGAAGGTAGGCTTGGAAATTGTAGACAGCGTGTGTCGACGGTTGCGGCAAATGGCGTGCTTCCGAGCTGGCTGCGGCGACCTGCAGCTTGCGTGCTGATCAGCTAATCGCCGAATTGTGCGGCGTATCGCCGAGTTGGCCTAGACGTCTCGCGATGTACCGCTGGGTACGTTAGGACAGATCCGAGCAGTACTCCCGTTTGAAGGGACGCTTGGTGCTCGTCGGAAACAGGTGATGGTACAGAGCGAGGAAATAGCTATCGGTCATCGATGAGATGTAGTCGCAGATGATTTGATTAGGCTCCTCCTGCAGATACTCCTCGGGAGTGATCGTGCGGGAATTGAGGCAGAGGTTCGCCAGATGGTGCTTGAATACCGATGAACCCTCATCGCCTGCCAAGAGCTGAGAGAGGAGCTTCTCGTACATCTCGTGGAACATCTCTTCCACGATGTTCTCGAATTCCGAAACGGTGCCCTCTTTGTAATAGATGAGTTCGTAGTTCTGTTTTTTGGCAAGCACGATGTCCTCGAAAGCCTGCTCGCTCATGGCGATGTGGTCCTTGCCGTAACTGTTGTTGACGATGTCGATCGTCATGTTGTTGATGATGCTCGGATTGTCGGTTCCAATCATCTGAGTCTGGAAAACGTCGAGGGAGTCGATTATGCCAACGCTCATGGCATCAAGGCGGTCCTTGCCCAAATAGGCAATCATGTCGCTCACGCGCACGACGCATCCCTCGAGGGTCGATGGACGCAGGAGCTTTATCTGTTTCGCGTCTTTCGTGCAGCGTTCGACTGCTTCGTCGAGCTGCTCGAATGATTTGGTGTCGCCGAGGGAGAGGACCTGTTTGGCAAACTCCCCGTTATGGCAAAGCGCGCCGTCGAGCGTCTGTAGGCTGATGTTTCTCCGATACAGCTTGTCCATGACGCGTACGGAATGCACGTTATGCCTGAAACACCGTCCGGTATGTTCTTCGAGGCACTCGCTCAAATAGCGCTCGCCTGCATGGCCGAACGGCGTGTGCCCCAGGTCATGGCCGAGTGCAATGGCCTCGACGAGCTGCGTGTTCAAGCCCAAAAGATCGCTTATTCCCCTTGATATGCGGCTTACGAGTTGCACGTGCAAACCACGCCTGCAGATGTCGTCGTTTTCGACGAACGAGAACACCTGCGTCTTGTCCGCATAGCGGTTGTAGGCCGGCGTGTTGATGATTTTCTCGATATCGCGCGCGAAAGCGGGACGCGTGAGCGTGGCTTCATCGTGAATATTGTATTCCCGCCTGAGGATATCGTCATCGTCGAAGGCGTGGGGGTTCTTAATCCCGTGTGCGCGATCGTGGCGTATGGCCGCTTCGACTTCGGCGTCGAGGACGAGATAAGGCGGTCTTTTGCGAGTCATCAGCATCTTCTCCAATCAGGTACGTTGGTCATTGTACCAAGTCCTGCTTGCGCTTATTCGAAACGGGTGCGAGTATGATGACCCTGTGAAGCAATGCCAATCGGTTAAAGAGCGGTATACTTCGCTCATGGCGATTAGTGAAGAGGACATACAGAAAGTTCGCGAAGCGAGCGACCTCGTGGCCATCGTGGGGGAGCGTACGGTCGTGCGTCAGCGTGGCCGCGATTTCTGGTGTTGCTGCCCGTTCCACAACGAAAAGACGCCATCGTGCAAGATAGATCCAAGCACACAGCTTTGGCATTGCTTCGGGTGCGGCGAGGGCGGCGACGTGTTTGGTTTCATCATGAAGTCGGAGGATCTGAATTTTCCCGACGCCGTCCGGTACTTGGCCGAGCGCGCCCATATCGACATCGTCGAGACGGGGCGTGCGAGCATGCCCTCATCGCTCAAAGCACGATTGCGCGAGGTGTGTGCGCTGACTGAGGAATTCTACCATGCGCAGCTCATGAGGGGGAAATCCCCCGAGGCGGATGCGGCTCGTGCGTATTTGGGAGGGCGGGGACTTGGTGGCGACGTCCCAAAGAAATGGATGCTCGGCTTTGCGCCCGGGCGGCAGTCACTCGTGCGTTTCTTGTCGTCGAAGGGCTTCAAGCCCGATGAGATGATAGCAGCGAACGTGGCTGTGCAACGCGATGGCGGAAGGCTTAACGACCGTTTTTACAATCGCATTATGTTTCCCATACACAATCCGCAAGGTGAGTGCATCGCCTTTGGCGGTCGTGTAGTCGGCCGGGGCGAACCGAAATACCTCAATTCGCAAGAGACGCCCCTGTTCCACAAATCAAGTGTGCTGTACGGACTGGATAAGGCCAAAAACGCGATGGTGGCTACAGGGATCGCGATCATCGTGGAAGGCTATACCGATGTTATCGCTTTGCACGAAAGCGGCATCTGCAATGTCGTGGCAACGCTCGGTACGGCGCTCACGATTCAGCATGTGCGGCTGATTTCGCGGCATGCCTCCAAACGCATCGTGTATCTGTTTGACGGCGACGCGGCGGGCCAACGTGCAGCCGATAGGGCGCTCGGATTTATCGACGAGGAGATGACGCCCGAGGCGGGAAAGTCGCGCATCGAACTCTGCGCTGTGACGCTTCCCGACGATTTGGATCCAGCTGACTTCGTGGCGCAGCGTGGCGCCGATGCCTTGCGTACGTATGTCGACGATGCGAAACCACTTATAGCGTACGGTATCGATAGGCGACTTGCCGCTCATGATCTGGGCAGTGCCGAGGGAAGAACGCGTGCGCTCAGCGATGCGCTTTCGGTGCTTGCGCCGATCAAGAGCTCGATGCTTGCGAAAGACTATGCGATTCAGCTCGCAGGTCGTCTTCAGATGCGCGAACAGGACGTGCTCGACGCGCTTGCCGCGACGCGTCCTCCTCGCACGTATGAGCAACGTGAGAACGAATCGCCCGTCGCGCGCGAGCAATATAGTGCGCAGGTGGGGCTTTCGCAATCAGAATTGAGCAGGAGGAAATTCGAGCGGCGTACTTTGAGTCTGTTCGCCCAGAATCCTGCGTACGCGCTTGCCCATGCAGACGTACTTGCTCAAACGGAATGGCATGATTCTCTTCATGCGGTCATAGCCGAACGCATGCTCAGCATGCTCGAGCGAAATCCCCAAGCGACGGCGGCTGCGATTGTCGCAGATGCGGCGCTTGTCGATTCGCGGGCCGCAGGCGTATTGACGTCGGGTTCGATCGGCAGCTTCGGGTCTCTCGAATCGGAAGGGGCGTTTTTGGCCGACGAGCTCGCAATCGGAGATATGGAAGCCTCGCTTGCATCGATGCGCGCCCAGCTTTCGCCTAGCATACCTCTCGACGAAACCGAACGCGAAATCATGTTTCAAGCTGCTGTCGATTTGCAGAAAACCATCAACGCCCGTCGTGCCGCCCACAAGCTTGATCCGTTCCAGTAAGAGAGAAAAGGGTCATAGGGGTACAACGATTCGCGCGCTGGGGTTCTTGAGCCTGCGGCAGAGGCGTGTTTCCGCGACTTCGCGGGCTGCGAGGAGCGCAGGGGGGCGCGGTAAGGCCCACGCTGTTTGAGGCGCGAAGCGCCGAGTTCGCGGGTCTGCGCCCCCTAAGTGACGAGCGGTTAGCCCGCGCCGGAGCGGAAACACGACCCTGCCCGGACTCGGTGGACTTCAACGGGAGGATTGCCATGCCACTCTGCTCATTTTATGGGCGCATCATCTCAGCAAGGTAGCGAGGCTATACTAACTAAGTTATACGTTTGAAAACCAAAGAGGTAGCACATGCTAACAATAATACAGTCGCCGGATCCGTTGCTAAACCAGGTGTCGGAGCCGTGCGACCTTTCGGACAAGAGCTTAAAGAAGCTAGCGAAGCAGATGGAGCGCACGATGTATGCGACCGATGGCGTCGGTATCGCAGCACCGCAGGTCGGAATCTTAAAACGCTTAATCGTTGTCGATTGCGGGCCTGAGGATGAACATGATCCGATGACGCTCATAAATCCCGAATTGCTCGACACTTGGGGCGAACCCGAAATCGCCGACGAAGGTTGCCTCTCGTGCCCTGGTATCCAAGTGCCGATTGAGCGCAAACCTTGGGCGCGTGTACGCTATCTCGATTTCAAGGGCAATGCGTGGGAAATCGAATCGGACGGACTGCTCGGCCGCTGCCTCCAGCACGAAATCGATCATCTGAATGGAATAACGCTGTTTGAGAGCGCGAGTCCACGCGAGCGCATCAAAGCGCTTAAAGCCTATGAGGAGGCGCGCCGTGCTGGCGCTAAGCCAGGCGAAGTTTCGCTCGAAAGGACGGTTCGCTAATGCGGATCGTGTTCATGGGAACGCCGCTTATGTCGGCGCAGATACTCGAGGAGCTCGCGAAACATCATGACGTCGTCGGCGTGTTCACGCGTCCCGATGCCGTGCGTGGTCGCGGAAAGAAACTCGTGGCGTCGCCGGTAAAGGAGCGGGCTTGCGCGCTCGGCCTTAC
>CADBQL010000036.1 GCA_902796815.1 uncultured Coriobacteriaceae bacterium
AAGGTGAACAAGAAGGAAATCAAGCTGGCCATCCGCTCGGCGCTTTCCGCCAAGCTGGCCGACGAGCAGCTGATCGTGGTCGACAAGCTCGAGTTCGAAAAGCCCTGCACGAAGGACGCAATTGCCGTCCTGAAGGCGCTCGGTGTCGAAGGCCGTTGCACTATCGTCGTGAATGACGAAAACGTCAACGCGTTCCTTTCGTTCCGCAACATCTCGACGGTCGACATCGTTCCGTCTGGTTCCGAGAACGTCTATGAGCTGCTCGACAACAAGTTCCTCATCTTCGAGGAGGAGGCACTGCGCAAACTCGAGGAGGCGATGGCGTAATGAAGGACGCACGCGATATCATCATCCGCCCGATCATCACCGAGCATAGCTATGATTTGATCGAGAAGAACAAGTACACCTTCGAGGTCGCCCGCGATGCGAACAAGATCGAGATCGGCAAGGCTGTCGAAGAGCTCTTCGGCGTCCATGTGACCAAGGTCAACACGCTCAACGTGAAGCCCAAGAAGAAGCGCGTTCGCTACGCAATTGGCTTAACGCGCCGCTGGAAGAAGGCCATCGTCACCATCGAAGAAGGCCAGACGATTGAGATTTTCGCAAGTTAATCGCGCGAAAGCGACATTTTGAAAGGGGCTCCCAATTGGGAGCCCCTTTTTTGGCATTAGGCGCATCCTCGCGCTGAACCGCCTTTTCGATTATCCGCTCTACAGGTATTCTCGAACGGTCTTTCTTTATAGCTCGTGACACCTAGGCGCATAAGTCGTTTCGCTTAAACGAAGTGATTTGTGCAATTGTTGCGCAACAAATTGTGACACAATCATTCTAGAATCAAAAAAGAACGGATACGAAGTTAGCAGTCGTGTCCTTGACGATCAATCCCAGGTGAGAGAGGAGATACCATGGTCGAAAGGGCATTTGGAGCGCGGTTTTCTATCGGCGCGGGAAAGAAAGCGATCGCTTTCATAATGATGGCGGTCTTGGGAGCGACTTTGGCGTTGGGCGCGGTTGCGATGCAGCCGCAGGAGGCTTTCGCTACGCCCTCGGCAAACAAGGCGGCGACCAAGGCATATAGGAATAAGCTAAAAAGCCTTTGCATCAAGAGTAACGGCAATATCGAATTCTACTATACCGATATAAACAAGGACAGAATACGTGATTTGGTTGTTTGGGCTGGCTATCAGGCAGCGGGCAGCCAGGTGTACACGTACAAATACGGGAAGCTTCGCAAGCTTGTCAAAGTGGACCATGGTTATTTCAGGAGCTACTACAGCAAGAAAAAAGTATTGACTGCTAAGCGGGGTCACAAGGGCATCATGTCCGATATCTACTACAAGTGGAACAACAAAAAGATTAAGCGGGTGCTTGCTAGGCGCGTGGTCGACACCAATCCCCTTGCATATGGGGAAAACAAAGTCGTGACATACTATGTCAAAGGGAAAAAGGTTTCAGCAAGCAAATACAAAAAATATGTGAGAGGGCTGAAGGCAGGCAAGAGGTTGAACCTCGCCGCCCAGAAGATGAAGGATTACAAGCCAGCTTCAACCGCAGGCAAAGCGAAATCGTATCTGAAGCGTTGGGCAAAGTATAATGGCCTTCCTTCCGTCGATCGCATTGACTGCGAAGGCTACTATTCTGGCCAGGGCTATCGTCTCCGTGGCGTTTGGTCTTACGCGACTCACGATGCGACTGCGTACCGGTGCTATGTTTCCGAAACCGGCAGGGTTTCGGACTATGAGGGCGTCGGGGGAGGATCTCTTCGAGCCGTGTAATTACTCGCGCCTGCCGAGTTTTCAAAAGCCGATCGAATAGTTCAATCGATTAGGCAGTGCCTTGCGGAAGGGCACTGCCTGTTTTCTAAACCCTAGACTTCCAGTTTCCCTAGCCCTCGAGCTTCCAAGCTTCCAGCTTCCAATCTCCCAAGCTCGCAGGTTCTGATGGATGGCCCGCTTCCACCGTGCGCGCTTAAATTAGCTGCCATTTTCGTAGGCCGGCATTTTGCGACCTGGGATTTCGTTGAATCGCATCAGCCTTTTCGCCAAAAATGGTTGTTATTTGCTAGTTAGTATTTGGCACGTTGGTTTGCGGAAATGGGTCGTGTTTTGCCACGAGCAAAGTGCGACTCATTGCGTAAGCGCTGTGTGAAGTGTCGGCGCGCGCGAGCTTACAGGCGAAATGCTGCGCAACAAGAATTGCTTGCCCTTTCGCATACTGGTTGCAATGGGGCGAAGATGGTGGACGCTACTCCTATGTCATTGACGACAAGGGTGGCAGCGTCCGTCCTTCCTGTTAATGTTGAGCATGCTGGCATGTGCACAGGCTCGTCTCGTTGGGTGATTGGGTACTGCGTGGGGCGGTGGGAAAGCTGCCGCATGCCGATGTTGATGTCTTATCGTTGTCAATTACGAATCGCTTGCTATCCGCTATCGTCAATAACCAGCCAAGTTTTAAAACGACATGTGGTGGCTGTTTTACGGGAGGAGTATGCTGGTTCTCAGATGCTAGACCTTGCGCACTGCGTACGGTCCGTTCTGCCTGACCAACGGGCTCTGCGATGCCATCAGGTTGATCGCAAAAGGCGTCACTTCGACGGGAGCCATTGCCGGGTCGCCCATTTCAATGGGCGAAAACACGTCTTCTGCGTCTTTTGGCGAAAAGATGCGCCTATAGGCTATTTCGGTTGTCCCTTGCTTTTCCGCCTCGGAATCTCGCTGATACAGTGAGCTGATAACAGCAACCTAAACGTATCGCCTGGCATGCAGTTCTCACGCATGCCAGGCTTCGCCACTATTATAGGTTTGTCGCCTTGCTGAAGAACTCGTTCATAGGCGATTTGGGGCTGTCACCGTCCGTTTTGTCGGCAAGCCCTTCGAAGCGGACGCGCGAAGCCCCGCTTTCTGTGGATGCGCCTTCTGCTCGCTCGCCAAAAGTGCTTGTCCTGGGAGGAAGCGCAGCGGCGGGGGCGGAAAACGCACTGGATTCGCGTCCCCATTTGGGTGAGCTTGTGCCTGCGCCAGTCGCGACCGGGTTCCCGCACGTGGTGCAGAACGCCGCGTCGGGCTCAAGCGGCGTGCCGCACGCCAGGCACGTTGGGGCTGGTGCCTCCGCACCGAACGGCGCGCCGCCCGCGTATCCCGCCACTGCGCCAGCAGCAACCGGGTTCCCGCACGTGGTGCAGAACGCCGCGTCGGGCTCGAGCGGCGTGCCGCACGCCGGGCACGTTGGGGCTGGTGCCCCCGCACCGAACGGCGCGCCGCCCGCATAACCGCCTCCAGCATATGCTGTTTTCCCATACCTCGCATCTTCATAACCGGCGCCAGCGTATCCTGTGTCGGTGTATTTTGTACCCGATGCGCCCGATCCGGCTGCAATTGGGTTCCCGCACATGGTGCAGAACGCCGCGCCAGGTTCAAGTTGCGTGCCGCATACTGTGCACCACCCCGCCGATGAAGCGGGCGGCATGGGAGCTGTCATGTCCATCTTTGATCCGCAAATTGTGCAGTACAGAGCACCTTCATCCTGGCTGGCTCCGCAGTTGGGGCAAATGCTCATCGCTTCCTCCTATCCCGCCGCGATGCGTTTGCGGCAAGAAACCGTGATGAGAATGTGACCGGAAGGGGTATTCCCTTCCGGTCACATTCTCATGTCAATCACTCCCTTTTCTATCAAGAGCGAGTCAAAAGCTGCGCTCAAAACTCTGGATTACGACCATTTTAGCGAATGCTCCTTTTGTTGAGCATCGAGAGAACGGATAAGGCGAATCCGGTGATGCTGAAAATCAGGCAGACGATAGGCGCTGAGGTAACCGCCAAG
>CADBQL010000037.1 GCA_902796815.1 uncultured Coriobacteriaceae bacterium
CTCGTATGGCGCAGAGCCGATGATGGTGCTCACATGACCAGGCAGGATGAGCGCATCAACTTTGAGCTGCGGATCGGCTACGATGGCTTCGAGCGCACCGGGCATGTTTTTATGCGCCGCGAAGATGCTGAAATTGTCGAGCCCGAGCGCATCTGCGCGCTTTACGGCGCGAGCGACGAGAGGCGTGGTCGTTTCGAACCCGACGCCGACGAACACGATTTGTCGGTCGGGATTGTTCTGAGCAAGGGTGAGTGCGTCGAGTGGAGAGTAGACGATTTGAATCGAACGCCCCGCCGCTTGTTCGGCGAGCAGGCTCGACGTCGAGCCGGGAACGCGCGTCATGTCGCCGAATGTGGCGATGGTTACGCCGGGGACTCTCGACAGGGCGATAACCGTGTCGATGTCGCGGTTCGAGGTCACGCAGACTGGACATCCCGGGCCGCTTGCGAGTTTGGTGCCTTCGGGCATAAGGTCGCGTATGCCAGCGCGCGCGATAGACACGGTGTGCGTTCCGCAAACCTCCATAAGGGTCGCCCCCTCTGCGGGCGCAAATCGCTTGATGGCATGTACAAGCTCGCGAGCGAGTGTGGGATCCTTGAATTTGGCAAGCTGAGATGCGACGTCCGGCTTGGCGGTTGTACTCGCTTGCGGATTGGAAAAAGCTTGGCTGGTTTTTCCCATTAGCGTATCGCCGCCTGTTGGTCGAAGAGCGGGTCGTCGACCAGCTCGGCCATAGTTTTGATGAGCTCGAGCGTTTCGGCTGCGTATTGCGCATCGACGATTTCGATCGAAAACCCTGCATGAACGAGCACGTAGTCGCCGACCTGGACGTCGGGTGTCAAATCGGTGGCGATTTCGCGCTCGGCGCCCATTGCGGTTACGCGCGCCATTCCTCCGTCTTCGATTTCGGTAATTTGCATAGGTACGGCAAGGCACATAAGCTGCTCCCGCTGGTTCGGTGTCGATTTCTCTTTTCTCGCGCGTTATTCTAGCGCGTTGGCATGGACGGGGCGCGGCATCCATAAACCTCGCGCACTTCGGCTCGGCAAAAGGCATCAAGTGAGCATCGCCTCTGGGGCGCGACTCATTCGGGCGAGGGGCGGCATGCTGATGAGCATCGCCCCTGGGGCATGACTCATTCGGCGGTTCGGCTACCGTCCCGCCGCAGACGCCCGGAGGTCGCGCGCCCGCTGGACGCCCGCTTCGCTGATGAGCATCGCCCCTGGGGCATGACTCATTTTGCTTTCAAGGCGTGTGTCGTTCAGGTGGGGTACAATGCGTACATGCACTGCACGGCGAAAGGACAACCTATGAAATTGCTGGTCATTGGCGATGAAGCACGATTCCAGAAATATTTGCCCGATTTGGAAATCGCGCGGCAAGTTCAGGCGCTCGTCGTGGGGCGAGGTACTCCCGATGATGAAATCGCCTCCGTGGCAGGCGACGTCGATTTCATTGCAGCTGATGCAATCAGTCCGGTGAGCGCTCATCTGATGGACGCATTTCCAAACCTCAAGCTCATACATTCGGAAGGTGTCGCCTATAACGCTATAGACGTTGCTGCGGCGCGCGAGCGCGGTATCCTCGTATGCAACAACGCTGGCGTCAATGCGGGTGCAGTCGCCGAACAAGCCGTGCTCCTCATGCTTGCCTGCTTGCGTCATTTAGTTGAAGGCGACCGTGCTGTGCGGGCGGGCCAGCAGATAAAGGTCAAGGAGCGCCTGATGGTCGAAGGCATCCGCGAACTCGGTGACTGCACGGTCGGTTTAGTGGGCCTTGGCGCGATAGCGAAGGAAACGGCTCGTCGTTTGCAGGCGTTTGGCTGCGATGTGGCGTATTGGAATCACAATCGCCGTTCACCCGAAGAGGAGACGACGCTCGGTGTGCGCTATCTGCCGCTTGACGAGCTTGCCCACACCTGCGATATCGTGAGCATTCACGTTCCCGTTACGCCTGAGACCACGAACTTGGTCGACGCGAGTTTCCTTGCATCGATGAAAGCCGACTCGCTGCTCATCAACACTGCACGTGGCGAAATCGTCGATCAAGTTGCTCTCGCGGCAGCGCTTGAAGCTGGTCAAATCGGAGCCGCTGGCCTTGACACGCTTTCGCCCGAGCCGGTCGAGCCAGACCATCCGCTTGCACAGCTTAGCGGCCAAGCGGCTGATCGTCTCGTGCTCTCTCCCCATATCGGCGGCGTAACGCAGGGCATGTTTCGTCGTGCATGGACAAACATCTGGGAAAATATCGCCTGCGTCGCCGCCGGCGACCAACCCGTCAATATCGTGAGCTAAGTCAATCCTGATTTCTATACGTACCCCGCATGCTGGCCAGAGCTCGCTGGGATCCGAGGCCAGACGCGCTTCCCGCGACTCCGCGGCCTGCGAGGAGGGAGGGCGCGGCGGTCAGAACGCGCTGTTTGAGCGAGCGAAGCGAGCGACTTCGCGTCCTGCCACGCCCGGACGACGAGCGGCTAGGACGCGTTGGAGCGGAGCGACATCTGGCCCCGGATCCCAGCGAGCTCTGGCCAGCATGCGGGTAAAAAACATGGCTTTTTGTATAAGGCATTGGTAGTAATCTGCGTTTGCGTGTACTATGGTACGAGTGTGACCAAAGCCCATGCATTTCTGCCAGCCACGGGCGTTCTGCTTCATGGTCACGTCATATGTCTGCGTAGTTGAACTATGCATAGTTTTGTGTTGCCTTCTGCAATTTTCATATGCTGCGTACAGTGATGGTCTGCAACGAGCGCATGCGTTTCGACAAGCGCATGCGTTTCGAGTCATCGTGCGGAGTGTCTGGGCAGCGTTCAAAAGCGGCAAATCAAACAGCGTTTCATATCTAAGAGAGAGGTATTCGCTATGGCAATCGACCGTCACGAATTGTGGGGAAATTTGGGCATGGACTTGGAGACGCACGACCAGCTGTGCGCCGTACTGCCGCAGGCGTTTGGCGATGTGTTTCTTTCGCAAGAAAACCGCCCCGAAGGAATGGCCTTTTGGGATATGGTCGTCGCTGACGTTCATGGTATCCGTCCGCAGGAGCTCGTAGACGAGCAGGCCAAGGGCCGCAAAGTTTTCGGAACGTTTTGCACGTATGTGCCTGATGAGGTCGTTATCGCGGGCAACGGCATCGTGACGGGTCTGTGCGGTGGCTCTCAGTTCTGGGTGCCAGATGGCGAGAAATACCTGCCTGCCGACATGTGTCCGCTCATTAAGGCGTCGCTTGGCGCCCGCATGGGAAAGACCTGCCCGTTTTTCCGCATCGTCGATCAGATTGTGGGCGAGACCACATGCGATGGCAAGAAAAAGATGTACGAGATTATGGCTGAAGACGTGCCGATGTACATCATGAACCTTCCCAATATGAAGCGCCCGCAGGACGTTGCCGCATTTGCTGATGAAATTGCTCTATTCAAGGCCAACGTCGAAGAGATTACGGGCAACGAGATCACTGCAGAAAAGCTCGCCGAGGCTATCAAAGTCATCAACGAGCGTCGCAAGGCTTTGGCGCGTGTGTATGAGACTCGCAAGAATGGCGACGTCATTCCGATTTCGGGTACCGATGCGCTGCTCATGATGCAGATTGCGTTCTTCGATGACCCCGTTCGCTGCGCAGAGATGGCCAACAAGCTGGCCGATGAGCTCGAGCAGCGCATCGCCGACGGCGTTTCGGTCTTCCCGGCCGGCACGAAACGCATCCTGCTCACGGGTACACCGCTCGCGATTCCGAACTGGAAGTTGCACCACATCATCGAGACCTCTGGTGCCGCTATCGTATGCGAGGAAAACTGCACGGGCACGAAGTTCTTCACGAACCTCGTCGACGAGTCGCAGGATACGCTCGAGGGCATGTACCAGGCGCTGGCAGAGCGTTACATGAAGATCAACTGCGCATGCTTCACGCCGAACAAGGCTCGCATCGACGAGGTTCTCCAGCTCGCCAAGGACTACAAGGTCGACGGCGTCATCAATACGAACCTCAAGTTCTGCACGACGTTCAAGACCGAGGCTCCGGCGCTCGAGAAGGTGCTCGAGGAAGCCGGCATCCCCGTTCTCGACATCGAGACCGACTACACCGACAACGACGCCGAGCAGCTGCGTACCCGTATCGGCGCGTTTGTCGAGATGCTGAGCGAGAAATAGAAAGGCAAAAGCGCGCAGGGGGCTCACCCCTCTGCGCGCATGGTTTTTGCGCAGTGGATTGACCTAGCGCAAAATGCATGTTGGGACTGCCCTCATGCGAATTTGGATACCATATGGAACTGAGCGAACATATTGAACAGGTCAAACGCGAAAACCCGGGCGTCCGAGTTGATTGTTACGTCCTGTTCGAAAGCCATACCGATGCGATGCAGCTTTATGAGCTTGTGCGCAATGCGGGGCTGGGCGCTCGGATTTCGACGACACCGCGGCAAGCGCGATCGAGCTGCGGCGTCGCGCTTCTTGTTTCTTGTGACGATGCGGAAGCCATACATGCAATTGCCGAGGATGAGCACGTCTTCGTCGAGAACATCGTGGCGCTTCCGAATCAGATAAACCCAAATCGGGACGTGTACTGTTAGCGTTCCGGCGAAAAAAGTGCCGTTTTGAACGGCGGAAAGAAGGTAATCATGGATCTGACCGTAGACGCATTGGGCGATAAGTGTCCTGTACCTGTCGTCAAGGCCAAGAAGGCGCTCGCCACCATCGAGACGGGCACGCTCGAGATGCTCGTCGACAACGAGACGTCGGTCAAAAACCTTACGAGCTTCGCAAAGTCGCAGAACTGTGATGTGACGTCCGAGCAGCTTGCGGAGGAAAAATATTCCGTCAAGATCATCAAAACCGAAGCCAGCGTCGCGGCTCCCGTCGAGGGCGGCGCGGGCGTTGGTCCGCGCGTGGTTGTCGTTCCGTCCAACGTTATGGGCCATGGTGACGATGAACTCGGCGCTGCACTGCTCAAGGCTTTCATTTTTGCCGTTACTCAGCAGGATAATCTGCCTGACAGCATGCTGTTCTACAACGGTGGTGTCAAGATGACGGTCGAGGACTCGCCTGCCCTCGAAGATTTGAAGAAGCTTGCGGATGCAGGCGTTGAGATTCTCTCGTGCGGTACCTGCCTGAAGCATTACGGCATCGAGGAAAAGCTTGCTGTTGGCGACGTTACGAACATGTACGTGATTGTTGAAAAGCAACTTGAGGCTGGTATAATCGTTCGCGCATAATGGATTGATATCGGCGAACGATGTGCGCTTTCATCGTTTGATCGAAAACATGTCTTTACGCGGCGTTCGCGTGCGGCGGGGTTGGAGCTCATCGAAAGTGAATCTGATCGCATAGCGATGCGAACGCCGTTTAGGCATGCTGTTGCGAGGGTTGGACAGGTGACAGCTTGACGATAGGCTCGGGTTAGTCGCCTTTTAAACAGGTTGCGATGGGAGTGCAGTATGATTTACTTTGACAATGCGGCGACGACGCGCATGAAGCCGCCCGAGGTTGCTCAAGCTGTTGTGGAGGCAATGACAACGTTCGGTGGTGTCGGGCGCGGTGTCCACGAAGCGTCGCTCGATGCGGGGACGACGGTGTTTTCGGCCCGCAGCAAGATTTCGGATTTGTTCGGTGGTCCAGGCGCCAAGCAGGTGGCCTTCTGCAGCAATGCGACAGAGGCTCTGAACACTGCCATTATGGGATTGTTGAACTTCGGCGATCACGCCATCACGACGGCAGCCTCGCATAACTCGGTGCTGCGCCCGCTGTTCCGAGCCCGTTTCGAAGGTAAGATCAGCCTCACGATCATTCCAATCGCGCCAGATGGATCTGTGGATTACGAGGCGTTTGACGAGGCGTTCTGGGGAAACACCCGCATGGCCGTCGTCACTCATGCCTCGAATCTGACGGGCGACGTATACGACATCGAGCGCATGGCCCATATAGCTCATAGCCACGATGCGCTTTTGATCGTCGACGCCGCGCAGACGGCAGGCGTCATCCCCATCGACATGGCAAAGCAAGGCGTTGACGTCGTGTGCTTCACGGGGCACAAAAGCCTGTACGGCCCACAGGGCACAGGTGGGTTGTGCGTTGCCGAGGGTCTCGAGATTATTCCGCTGAAGGTTGGCGGGTCAGGGACGCATAGTTTTGACAAGAAGCATCCAGCGTTCATGCCTGAGCGACTTGAAGCGGGTACGCTCAA
>CADBQL010000038.1 GCA_902796815.1 uncultured Coriobacteriaceae bacterium
CATCGCGCACGACCTCGAACTCGAGCTCTTCCCAACCGAGCACGCTTTCCTCGACGAGAACTTCGGTCACAGGACTTGCGGCCAAACCGCGTGCGACGACGGTGCGCAACTCTTCGACGTTGTACACAAGGCCGCCGCCGGTGCCGCCCATCGTGTATGCAGGACGCAGTACGCAGGGATATCCAAGTTCATCGGCGATGGCCACGGCCTCGTCAACCGTATGCGAAACCTTCGAACGTGCCATTTCGATGCCGAGCTCTGCCATCGTCTGCTTGAATACATCGCGGTCTTCTCCGCGCTCGATTGCATCGATCGGCGTGCCAATAACCTCGACGCCGTACTTTTCGAGCACTCCTTCTGCAGCGAGCGCGGACGAAAGGTTGAGTCCTGATTGACCACCGAGATTGGGCAGCAACGCGTCGGGACGCTCTTTCTCGATGATTTCGGTGAGCCGCTCGACGTTGAGGGGTTCGATGTAAACCTCGTCGGCTGTCTCTGGGTCGGTCATGATCGTGGCAGGGTTGCTGTTAACGAGCACGATTTCGTAGCCCAAATTGCGCAGTGCCTTGCACGCCTGCGTGCCCGAGTAATCGAACTCGCAAGCCTGGCCGATAATGATGGGCCCCGATCCGATGATGAGGACCTTCTTTATGTCATCGCGTTTGGGCATACAAACTCTCCCTTCACCCAAGAATTTGCGGTTACAGCTCACTTGACATGTGCCGTAACAATTTGTGCTCTGGTAATTGTAAAACAGCAAGCGGCAATATTCCTGTAGGATACAGTGAAGAAATATGTTGGAAAGAATGAGCGAGGGGTCTGACCCTCCGCTCACGGCGAAATGCGAGTTGATGAAATGTTTGACTTCAAAAACGTCGGTGGATTCGTATTCGATTGCGACGGGACGTTGCTCGATACGATTGGTGCATGGGATGAAGCAGAAGAAGAATTATTTTCGCAGATAGGACCCATGACGCAGGAGCAAGAAAACGAGATTCACGCTGCGCCAATCGAGCGAGCCGCGGAGATCTTGCACGAGCGTTATGGCGTGGGCGCTTCATCCGCCGATGTGCTCGACCATTTCGACAACTTCCTCATTCCCTATTATGGAGAAAAAGCCAATCCAATGGTTGGCGCCATCGAGTTCGTACGTGCCGCACGCTCGCACGGAATCCCCTGTGTTGTCGTTTCTTCGAGCCCACGTCGGTATCTGGAAGCAGGACTTAGACGCGCGGGGATACTCGACTGTTTTTCTGCGCTCATCTCAACCGATGAAGTTGGCGCTTCAAAGCAGGACTTCGCGATTTACGAAGTCGCCGAGCACGAGCTCGGATGCAATCGAGATTGCATATGGGCGGTAGACGATGCTCCTTATGCGATAGCCGTCATGCACGAGTTCGGCATGAATACGATTTGCGTAGGTCATCGACATAGCGAATTCGCCGAGCTCGACATCGAAACGCTCGCAGAACTGCTCGCGTAATGAACCGCGCCCCTGGGACTGAATGAGTCATGCCCCAGGGGCGAAACTCATTCCCAAAATGAGTCGCGCTGCGCGCAAACTGCTGCAGAAATGCGGCCTAGAGGGACTCTCCCTTTTGGCCGCATTTTCATGCACGATCAAATGCCAAAAGCTTACAAAAACGAGGACTTTGGGCTTTGAGCTGCTCGGGAGAGCCGTCAAGATCGACCGCTCCGTTCTCGATGAAGATGACGCGGTCGAAGCGCTCGATTTCGGCCAGATGGTGCGTTATGACGATCAGCGTACGGTTGGCGCAGGCATCGAGCAGTGCCGTGAGCAAGTCACGCTCGGTTTCGCGGTCAAGGGCGCTGAATGGCTCATCGACGAGCACGACAGGCGCGTCTGTCACGAGAACGCGGGCGAGGGCGATACGATGGGCCTCGCCACCCGAAAATCCGATGCCCGTTTCGCCGACAAGGGTGTCGAGACCTTTTTCAAGTGTAGCGAACTTCTGGCCAAGGCCCACGGTTCCGAGCAGATACTCAAGTGTTTTATCGTCGAGTTCGTCCGAGCCGAGAGTCAGGTTCTCGCGCAATGTGCGATTGAACAGGTAGGGCTTCTGGCCCAGATACGCCACTTTGGATGCCATCGTGATTGCGTCGTAGACTACAGGTGCGCCGTCCACCAGAACGAAACCCGAATCAGGTTCGAGCACGCCGAGGATGCACCGTGCAAGCGTGCTCTTGCCTGATCCGCTACGGCCGAGCACAGCCACTGACTGCCCACGCTCAATGTTGAGAGAAATCGCATCGAGCGTTCGCGCGCGTGCACCCGGATATGTGTACGAAACGCTGTCGACAACAACCGAGTACGCGTCTTCTTGGACGTCGGCGCAATTGCGTGTTTCAAAAGCCTCGGCAGCACCAGCCTTAACGGCACTGGCAAAGTCTTCGGCGCTTGCGACTCCAACAGTGCCAGCAGCTATAACGCCTACGGCATTTTCTGCACTATGAGCATCACCTGAGACGCTAGCTTCGGCTTCTTGCGTCGATGCGTACTCCCCGAGGCGAATGATGGCATCCTCGTGCGTCGTTGCCTGCGGAAGCACGCCCGGCAAGGCCGACAGCGTTTCGATAAGCGGAAAAAACCCGAGCGCAAACGCCGCGATCCATCGCGTTGTACCGTCAGCTGAACCAAATGTAGAGCCTGCCCATACGAGCACTATGCATGCGGTCACACCGAGCACAAGAGCGGCAACAAGTGATAAAGCGCGCTGAATCATACGTATACGCATTTCAGATGCACGTATTGACGAATCGCAGCTCGCATGTTTCTGCAAGACGCTTTCTGCTCGCCCTGCCAATATCCAGTCCACAGCTCCAAGGACATCATCAGTCAACCCAGCGTATTCAGATGCGCGTTCGCGCTTGATACGCTCATTAAGCTTTCGCGTGAGCACGAGGGCTCCAAGAGGAATGATTCCCGCACAAAGCACGAAAATCGCCAGGACAACAAGTGCGAAGAGAGGGGAGAAGCATCCAAATAGGATTGATGCGCCAATCGCGAGCAAGTATGCGATTGCAGTCGGGAAGACGACACGCAAGTAGAGGTTTTGCAGGTGCGAAATATCGTCAGAGAGCAACCCGAGGTACTCGCCGGTCGCCTTCTCGTGCGTTGGGTCTCCCAAGCGTCCCTCAATGCCCCGAAAGAGCATGACGCGCAAATCGGAAGTTATTCTGAGCACCCAATCATGGCTGATGAGCCGCTCAAGGTAACGTGCTGCAGGGCGCCCGAGCCCAAAAATCTGAACAAAGGCAATCGGCACCATAATGGAAAACAACGTAATGGCGGGCTCGGCCGTTGCACTGATAAGATAGCCAGCTGTGAACATGAGCAAAGCGGCGCATCCTGAAGCCAAAAGACCCAAGGTCAGCGCGATGGCAACAGATTTCTTGTAACGTGCAACAAGCTCCGATAGCCAAGAGGGGAGTCTGAACGGTTTCATGCAATCCCCTCCTCATTCTGGTGCATTTTTTCATCATCAACAGAAACAGTTCGGTCCATATCTTCAAGCCAATGCAGGCGATGCGTTGCAAAAAAAACGAGCTTCTCGTCCATGGCGGCAAGCATGGGTTCTTTCAGATCGAGTTCGGTCTCGATATCAAGATGAGCAGTTGGCTCATCGAAGACGAGCACGCGTGCATGCTCGTCGAGCAGTATGCGGGCAAGTGCAATGCGATGCGCTTGTCCGCCCGAAAGGCCGCGCCCCCCTTCGCCGAGCATCGTTTCGAGGCCGTCGGGAAGCTCATCGACGAGCTGTCTTAGCCCAACCGCTTCGATGGCTGCCACCACTTCGCCATCAGTAGCCTGAGGCGCATAAAGCCTCACGTTGTCTGCAACGGAAGCACGAAAGACATACGGATGCTGCGGGATGTAGCGGACCTGGGTTTTCCACTGTTCGCAAGAAAGATCGACCTGCTGGCCATTTACGAGGACGCATCCCTGCTCGGGCAAGAGAAGACCTGCAAGCAGATTGGCAAGCGTGCTCTTTCCCGCACCGCTTCGCCCCACGATAGCTATACGCTCGAATCCAGTAGCTTTCAAGTCGATGGGGCCAAGCGCGTCCCGTCCATCTCCATACGAATACGATACGTTGTCTAGCAGGAGGGTGCAAGACTCATCCCAAAAGGGAATGCCGACATCCTCGCGGTGCTCAGCCACACTTACCGAAGACCCTTCGAGCAAGCTCAGTACGTGCGCGAGGGTGTTCTTCCCATCGAGTGAAGCGTGGAAATCACTCGCGAACGCACGAATGGGCGCGAAGTACTCAGGGGCCAAGATGAGCGCGTACAAGGCACGGAAGAGGTCCAGCGAGCCGTCCATGAGCCTGAATGCAAGCATCATGGCAACAGCCGCAACTCCAAACGTCGCGCAAAGGTTGAGCACGGCACTCGAGAGGGTAGCTGTCGTAATCGTGCGAACCGTAGCACGGCGTAGCTTTTCGCTATAGCCATGCACTGACGCCTCTTCGCGCTTCGAGGCACCGAACAACTTGATAGCTTCGAGCCCTCTGAGCGTGTCGATGAAACGGTTCGACAGGCGCGTGTATGCGGCATACTGGCGCTCGGCACGAGAGGCAGCTTGCCGACCAAGTAGGATCATGAAGAAGATGATCACAGGAAACATGACAGCCAGTATGATGCCGCTGACCCAATCGGAAGCGAATGAGGCGATGAGGACAGGAAGCGATATGGCGACCATACCGATGATCTTGGGCGGCATGATGCGTAGGTAGGTTTGAAGCTCGTTTATACCATCGATGAGCGTCGTCGCAATCGCAGCGGTCCCAACTCGAGATGCGAGCAGGGCATCTGGATCGAACGTCCGATGAAGAAGCTCATCGCGCATATGCTCGGCCTTAGCTTGCGAGAACCGATCGAGCATGGTTTCTTGACCGTATCGGAGCAGGTGAAGCGTGCAGAAACATGCCAAAAACGCTGCAATCGGCGCCGCTAAATCAGCCGGCCAGACTCCTTGCCATAACTGCGATATGGTGAGGCTCACGAAAAATGCTTGTCCGATGATACAGCCAGCCTGCATAAGCGCAAGCAAGACGAGCGCGCCGAGGATAGCGTGCATGCCTTCGAGTTTCATGAGGTTTCGATCGAACACGTGAGCTCACTTCGCAATGAGAACCTATGCTGCTTCTGAATTCTATCAGGCCTTTCGTTGGGCAAATTAATCAACAAATTAAGTTTCCTAAGAGTTTCCTAAGATA
>CADBQL010000039.1 GCA_902796815.1 uncultured Coriobacteriaceae bacterium
CGGTGACGGTCATCTTGCGCCCGGTTACAGTGATTGCCATGAGTACCTCTTTTCCGATGGGCGAACAAAAAACAGCCTGTTCATGGATGACCAAGACTTGCGGCCTCTCCTTTCTCAAGCTGGTGTGAATAGCATAGCGCAAAACGTAGCAGTTTGCCCATAAAACTTTATATGCAAATGGTGCAGGTTGACGAAATGGGCTACAGCTCATAGTCCAACCAGCAATTGACGCGTGAAAAGAGGGCTTAAAGCGATTTCCTTTTGGTTGGGAATTGCTATCTACAGCGGTCCGCGCGTCCCGCAAAACCCCAGGTGAGAACGCGTATCGGCTTGCCCTCGTATTTTTTAGAATAATTAAGTTTGTGTCTGCGGAATCGCCGATGTCACGCCCTCACCTGGGGTTTTGCTTTGGAATTCTGCTGGCACGGTGAACGGCAACGGCTATAAATCAAAAGGGCTTCCTTCTGGTCCCCTTTTTTTGCGCGCGTTGCTATACTCATAGCCTGATTGGATCCATCGTCGAAAAAAGGGGAGCCCATGCAAACCGCTGCAATCATATTGGCCGCAGGTGCCGGAACGCGCATGAAATCGAAAAAGCCCAAAGTCGCTCACGAGATGCTCGGAAAGCCGCTTGTCAACTGGGTGATCGACGCAGCAGGCGAAGCGGGAATCGACAAGATCGTCACCGTTGTGGGGCATATGCGCGACCAGGTTATCCCCCTGGTTTCCCAAGTTTCCGACGTCGTCGTCCAAGAGCAGCAGCGCGGAACGGCCGATGCGGTCATGTCGTGCTCAGATGCGTTCGAAGGTTTTGAAGGGTCGCTGCTCGTGCTTTCGGGCGACTCGCCGCTCATCACAACCGAAACCATGAAATCCCTTATGGAGCTGCGCGAACGCAACAACGCTGCGGTCGTCGTGCTCACTATGAAGCTCGATGATCCGTTCGGTTACGGACGCATCGTGCGAGACGACGGCGGTTCGGTTCGTCGCATCGTCGAGCAAAAGGACGCCACGCCCGAAGAGGCCGCCATCACCGAATGCAACTCGGGAGTGTACTGTTTTGACGCCCAGGCTCTGTTCGCCGCGCTCAAACAGGTCGGCACCGACAATGCGCAGGGTGAATACTACCTGACCGATGTGCTCTACATCTGCCGCCGTGCGGGTCGTGCCGTACTCGCGCTCACGGCCAAGGAGCCCTCGGAGTGCCTCGGCGTGAATTCTCGCATTCAACTGGCCGAAGCCACCAAGATCGCGCAGCTGCGCATCAACGAAGCCCATATGGCCGCCGGCGTGACCATGCTCGATCCCAACCAGGTGTGGATTGGCCCTGACGTGCAGATAGCATCCGATGTGGAGCTACTGCCACAGGTGTTTTTGTATGGCACGACCAAGATTGGCGAAGACTGCGTGATCGGTCCGAATGCGCGTTTTACCGACGTATCCGTAGCACCGGGGCAGACCGTGTGCGACCAGGTGGCATCTGCCACATGCATCGACTAGCAGGATGCGTGCCGCGATTTGCGGCCAAGGGGAAGCCTGCTTTTGGCTGCGGCCGAATCGTGCAAATTTGCCATCAAGGCATTTTTTCCAACAAACGAGTAAATCGGACGTAAGCTCAACGCAGGCAGGCTGTTGCGTGGTTTAATATGCACAGGTTCGAAAAATTGCGACGGTGAGGAGCGCGCATGACGGAGATGCAGAAAACGATGGCGGTGTTTTCGGGTTCGGTGAATCCATCGTTGGCTGAGGGCATCGTAAAGGAATTAGGAATTGAGCTGGGCGGCGTTAAGCTCGAAAAATTCGCGAACGGCGAAATCTACGCTCGTTATACCGAAAGCGTACGTGGAGCCGACGTCTTTCTTGTCCAATCGGTCTGCTCAGGAAATGGCTACGACGTCAACGACGCGCTCATGGAGCTGCTCATCATGGCCGATGCCGCCAAACGCGCATCGGCGCGATCGATTTGCACAGTCATTTCGCACTACGGTTATGCGCGTCAGGAACGCAAGGCCGCGCCACGCGAACCCATTACGGCGCGATTGGTCGCAGATCTCATCTCGATATCCGGTGCTGACAGGATTTTGACAATCGACCTGCATCAAGACGCCATCCAGGGCTTTTTCAATATCCCCGTCAACCATATGACGGCCATGCCGCTTTTCGTCAACTACTACAAGGACAAGGGCTTCGATCCAGAAAAGCTTTGCGTCGTTTCGCCTGACGTCGGGCGTGCGAAAGCTGCAAAACGGTTCCAGACTCTGCTCGATTCCGATATTGCGATTATGCACAAGGATCGCCCGCGCCACAATCAGTCCGAAATCACTGCGCTCATCGGCGATGTGACAGGAAAAATCTGCATCATCAACGACGACATGATCGATACGGGTGGCACCTTGTGCGCGGCCGCTGACACGCTGCTCGCACGCGGAGCCGAGAAAGTGTATGTCTGCGCAACGCATGGCCTGTTCAGCGGTCCGGCCTACGAACGTATCGAGAACTCGAATATCGCAGAAGTCGTCGTTACCGATGCCGTGCCCGTGCCGCTCGAGCGCCAAAACGGAAAGATTAAGGTCCTTTCGATTGCACCCATGGTTGCCAAAACGATCGAGAGCATCTACAGCAACGCAAGCGTTGCGAGACTGTTCGAATAAGCGGAGGACTTGTGGCTCAGTTCGTGATCGTCGGCCTGGGAAATCCAGGCGAAGAGTATGCCCAAACACGGCATAACGCCGGCTTTCGAACGGTTGACCTGCTCGGGGAAGCATGCGGGGCGCGCTACTGGAAAAACGAATGCGGTGCACTTACGGCAAAGGGTGCGTATCACGACCACGATGTCGTGCTGGCAAAGCCGCAAAGCTTCATGAACGTTTCGGGCGGTCCAGTCAAAAAGCTACTCGATGCATATGGAGTCGAGCCTGATCATCTTATCGTCATCCACGACGAGCTCGATATCGATCCTGGCACCGTGCGCGTAAAATTTGGCGGCGGCCATGCAGGGCATAATGGCCTGCGCTCGATCTGCGACAAGCTCGGCACGCGCGATTGGTACCGCGTCCGTTGCGGAATTGGCCGCCCGCCTGGACGCATGGATGTTGCCGATTACGTGTTGAGCGTTCCAAAGAAAGAGGCGGCGGAAGAATTCGACTATGCTGTCGACCGCGCATCGCTCGCAACGCTTTCGTTGCTCGATTTTGGCCTGGAACGCACGCAGCAAGATTTCAACCGCGCGTAAGTGCGGATGAGTTTTGCCCCTGGGGCACGACTCATCCTCGAGTGAGTTTTGCCCCTGGGGCGCGACTCATCTGGGGCGTGACCCATCTCGATTAGCAAGCAGTCAGTGCTTTCCCTGTGGTTGCATATGCAGTTTTATGGCGCCTGCCGGTAGATGCTACAATTGCAAATCAGCGCAGTGTAGATAATGGGATAGTTGGCCGCTATGAAATCTCTGCTTTTCGCCATAGCTGTAACAGTTGCCGTGCTGTACGTTCCTGGGTTCTTCTTTCTACGCTCCATTCGCTTCGATAGGCTTTCGGCAATTATATTCGCGCCCATCGTCGCTTTCTTCATCTGCGCGATTGTGCCGATTATTTACTATCCTCTTGGGATAAGCTGCACCCCTCTCACGGTGGGGTTGGTTTTATTGGCAGTCGGTTTTATGCCATTCGTTGTGGTGCGCTTAATACGCAAATGGCCCGATTCTGCGTATGACCTTGTGCAGCTTTCCAAAATACGCATCGGTTCTTACGTCATGACATTCGAATGGCTGGCTTGTGCCTTATACGTTGCAATAGGCCTGTTTGCTTGTTGGTTTGTTTTTGTGTCGAGTTTGCCGGGTGCGAGTGCATTTGTTGGCCAATGGGATAACCAGTTTCACCTAAACGCTATCCGTTCGTTTCTCGACTCGGGTCAATGGTCGGCTTTGCACGTGTCGTCGTATGCAACGTCTCCTGACAGCGCTATACCGTATGCGAGCCATGTTCAACGATATCCTACCGGTTGGCACGACGTCGTTGCGCTCGTTTGTGCAACGACGGGTCGTGAATTCACGGTTTGTGTGAACGCCGTGAATA
>CADBQL010000040.1 GCA_902796815.1 uncultured Coriobacteriaceae bacterium
TCCCAAAGACCTGGTCTTGCTGCAAGGCGAGGGCGAACAGCAGCTCCTCGCTCTTGCAGATGCGGCGGAAAACAAGTCCGGACATGGTGCGCAATCGCAATACTTGACGAGCTTCCAGAACACCTCGTCGGCCCAAATCGCACTCGATCCCAATAGGTGGGAAATGCCATTGCGACCCAATTTGGAACGCTACGCGAGACTGGGATGCGCAGTGAACATGCAGACATCTCGGGGCTGCCCGGGTGCATGCAGGTTCTGTGCCACGCCTGCACTTCCCAACGGGCTCAACCGATGGCGCCCGCGGGATCTCGTGCTCATTGCAGACGAGCTGCAAGCCGAAACGCGCCGACTCGAAAGGGCTGGTCTTCCTCCCATCTTCAATTTCGTCGACGACGATTTCGGAAGCTTGGCACGCTTGGAGGCGCTCGCAGAGCTTATAGTCGAGCGGGGCTTGCACATTGCATTCGCATGCGAAATGCGCTTCTCGTCGCTCGCCTCCCAGCCATCGCTGGCAACGCGCTTAGCCCGGCTGCACGAACGCGGCTTGACGCGTTTGTTCTTTGGGCTCGAGTCACTCGACCCAAACACGCTCGCCACCTGGAACAAGCCGCTTGAACTGGAAAAACTGCCTGAAATCCTCGACGCGTGCAAGCGGGCGGGAATTACCGTGCAAACGGGATACATACTGTGGCACGCCTCCCAAACGGTCCCGAGAGCCCGTACCGAAGTCGAAAAGCTTCACCAACTCGGTATCTACTCGCACAGGGCAGCTCTCAGCAGGCTCATCGTCTTCCCCGGATGCGCGCTTTCTGCAGATGGAGCCGACGAACAGGGCTTTCAGTCGATGAGCCGCGAATCGGAACGGTTCTACCAGAACTTTTGCGCCAAAACCGCCAAGCTCACCCAAGCTTGGACGAAAGCTGCCATTGCCGAGCCTTACGCCACTGCCGAAGCATTTCTCAACCGGAATCACGAGCGGCTCGAGCAAATCAAGCAAGAACTCGTGGCTCTGAACACGCAATCGTTCAAGTTGTTCATGGAGATGTCGACCGAAAAAGAGGCGATGCGGCATCCGAGCTTTGAGAAAGGAGCGAGGCCCGACTCCGGATAGCAGCTCATTTTTTGCCCAAATGAAAGGGAAAAAGGTAGTCCTCGCTTCATCCGAAAAGAGGTGACATATGAGATACGTTGCGCCAATCAACGCGCCTGACGAGGCAAGACAGCTTGTACGTGCAGGTGCCGACGAGCTGTACTGCGGCTATCAGGACGCATGGTGGACCGAGCGTTACGGTGACCACGACAGTGCGAGCCGACGGCAAGGGGCTGCAAACCTTTCGACCCGTGACGAGCTCGCACGCACGACAGAAGAGGCGGCCAAGTTAGACGCACCGCTCTACCTCGCCTTGAACGCGCGTTACACCGAGATGCAGCTCGATTACCTGATGGGGCTCTGCACCGATTTCGAGCGCTGGGGCGGCACTGGTGTTATCGTCTCAGACCTGGGACTCCTCTGGCGACTAAAGCAAAACTCGGCGCTTGACCTTTGCCTTTCGCTTTTGGCGGTCGTGCAGAACGCCCCGACGCTTGCCGCCTATCGCAGCCTGGGCGTGACGCGAGTCGTACTTCCCCGCTTCCTAGACCCTGATGCGGCAGGCAGCCTGCTTTCCGCCGTGCCAGACATGCAAGGCGAAGTCATGGCTTTTTTCGACAAATGTCCCCTCGTTGACGGATATTGCCGCCATCGCCACGGCGTGAGCTACCCCGACAGAAACGTCGAGGCTGGCCATGCAAAAAGCCCAGACAATGCGCCGCCGCTTTTCACCTTCGACACGACCTACCGCACGCACGCCTGCTTGGGCACAACGTGTGACTACCTCGACCCCTACCCTTGCGCGGCGTGCCATCTGCCGCTTTTCGAGCGCGAAGGTATCGGCTTCGCCAAAATAGGCGGACGTGGACGCCCCCTCGAAGAACGCCTGCGTGCATTGAAATTCCTCAAGCGCGCAGAAACGCTTGCAACCGACGCCCAGCGCATCGAGCTGTATCAAGAAACGTTCGGACAGGATTGCTCCTGCTACTTTGGCCCTTGTATCCAGAGCCGCCACGCAATCGAGCCCGTTGAGATTCCCGCCGATATCCAAAGACGAGCTTACGTCGGGAGCCAAACCAGCGTCGCTTCGTTCGAAAAATCGCTTGACGAACTGCGCAATCACGGTTCAGATTCGTGTTTTGAGCCCGTTACGCTGATGGTGCCGCCACTGTCCGACGCGCATCTGGAAACGCTCGCTTCTTCCCTGCCCGAGCTGGCTGCCAATCACCCGAGCGACGTGCACCTATGCGTGAACGATCTGGGAACCCTCATAACGGCGACGAGGGTTGCATCCGAAAACAATCTGAATATGCGCGTGACCATGGGCACTCTGCTCGCGCGGATCGACGACGAACGGGAAGTGGCGCACTTTCTTTCGGAAAACGAAAACCCGCCGCGCGCCGTCTGGGGACCCCGAGGCGAACCGCGCATGCTTGCATACCGCCGTCCGCCCGCAACGCTCGTAGAGCACTGGAGCCGCCCATCGGCAACCGAGCCTTCAGCGCAGGCTGCACTCGCAATGCTGACAGGTACGCCTGCAATCCCATATGAGTTTGCAAAGTGAGCCGATGAGCCCCTCATGAGCAAGGGGTCAGTCCCTCCGCTCATTTTCCTCACCGGGGAGTCCGTCTAAAAAATGCTCACTTGCGCGAAGGCGCGCATCATTAGTGTACATATTTTTTGAAACGCTCTGTATTTGCCCAGGTCGCATTCCGCCGTCTTGAAAATATGTACACTATTCGCATAAGCGGCAGTGCAAGCTCACTTTTTAGACGCTCTCCGAAGGTCAAAAAATAGCCCAAAAGGGATACTCCCTTTTGGGCTATTTATGGACAATCTCTCCGGGGGGTCGGGCCACTCGAATGAGTTTTGCCCCTGGGGCAAAACTCATCCAGGAGCGAAACTCATTGGGACGGCAACAGAGCAAAGAGCTGTGCCTGCCCCTTACACCACTTATGGCTTCATGAGGATGTTCTTGCGGCTGAAGGGCACGATTTCTCGCTCGATGCGGTCGAAGCACTCGAGAATCTTGATGTTCTGCGGGCAAGCCTGCTCGCATTTGCCGCAGCGTATGCACTCGTTTGGCAGCTTTTTTCCACCGTTGAAGCGCACAACGAAGCCGAGCTGGTAGTTGGCCGCATACGGGTCGCCGAAATTGATGAAATAGTTGAGCGCGGTCATCGAACCCGAAATACCGATGCCCTGCGGACACACTTTGGCGCAATAATCGCAACCCGTGCACGGTACGATGCCGCTTTGGGCCATCGCCTCCTGCGCACGCTCGATGGTGGCGCGCTCATCATCGTTCAAGGGTTTGAAATCGGCAAACGCCCTACAGTTGTCCTCGACCTGCTCAACGGTGCTCATACCCGAAAGCGCCGTGAACACGCCAGGCGCGCTCGCAGAGAATCGTAACGCCGCCGTCGCGTACGAATCGTTGGGCATGCCTTCGTCGAGCACGGCGCGCACGGCCTCCGGCGGATTGGCGAGCAAGCCGCCTTTGACAGGTTCCATGACGACAATCGGCAACCCATGAGCGTGCGCGATCTCGACGCATTCGCGCTCGCGGAAGGACGGGTTTTCCCAATCCAAATAGTTCACCTGCAACTGTACGAGTTCAGCCTCGGGATAGTCCGCGATGAACTTCTCGAGCTCTTCAGGCGTGCAATGGGCAGAAAAGCCGATGTGACGCGCAAGCCCGCGCTCCTTCACGCTCTTGACGAAGTCCCATGCGCCGAACTTCTCGAACGCGGCAGTACGCACGCCGCCGAGATTGTGCATGAGATAGACGTCGACATACTCGACGCTGAGGTTTTCAAGCGACTCCTGGAGCTGGCGCTCGAGATCCTCGGGACCGGTGCAATGCGTCCAGGCCACGCACTTTGTCGCAATATAGTACGAATCGCGCGGATGACGCTTGACAAGCGCCTCGCGCAACGCGGTCTCGCTGTTCGGATACGCCCAGGCCGTGTCAAAGTAATTTCCGCCCGCTTCGAGGTACGCATCGACCATCTTTGCCGTGTACTCGATGTCGATCGCATTGTCCTCGCGCCCCGTAAAACGCATGCACCCGAAGCCGAGCTTGCTCACATTGCTGGTGTCAAACGCCATGATGCTCCCTCCCCCGCTTATTATGACAATGGATGCAGTATATAGCACAGCGGCAACACGACATGCAAAGGCTTGATGATTTTGCCCTCATGCAACAATCTTCTCGTTACAGCAGCAAAAGAGCGCCTCAGCGCACCCAACCTGCCGAGTCGCGCAACGCCTTGAGCGAAAGGGCCAAATACATGCGTTCATCGAAATCATCTAAATCGATTTGGACAAGCTCGACAATGCGATCGAGCCGATTGAGCAGCGTCGAACGCGCGACGAACAGCTTCTGGGCTGCCGCCGTGGCATTGTAGCGGCTTTCGATAAACTCCGAAAGGGTGTGCACGAGCTCACTGCCATGTTCCTCGTCATAGCGCAAAAGCTCCAGAATCGCCGAATGGCAAAAGTATTCGGGCGGATAAGAGCCGCGTCCGCACCGCATCAGCCAATTGAGCGCATAATCGTCAAATCGATAGAGCCAAAACATCGGATCGTCGATATTGCCTTGCGCAAGCGCCGCCATCGACTGCATCCGTGCCGCCTCCAACTGCACGCTCGATGAGAATTGCCTGCTTATGCCTATCTTCACGAGAGCGTCACGAGCAAATTGGGCGAGCCGTTGGCCGATATCGGCACCTCCATTGCGCACGTAAACACCCGTATTCAAAAGGGCATACAAGGTATCGCCCTCTACAATGACATAAGATTGCGGCCAAGCAAGCTCAATCCGATGAGCAAGATAGCCGAGCCCTTCAGCGCCCTCGTTCGTAAAGCTTCGCTCGAAGCACAACACGACAAACCGCAAATTCGCCGTCTCTTGGGCATCGGCATGACCCGCCAGGATCTGGTCAAGCATCGCGCAATCGTCCAAGTCGCCGTTAAACGCACGCGAAAGCGCAGCTCTCACCTGCATCTCTTCTTCGGCAGCTAGCCCGAACGAGCCCAACCGAACAAACATCTCCTCGACGAACGGCGCCAAATACTCGAGAAGGAAACGCGCGTACCGCTCTCCCTCGATAGTGCGCTCATGTGCCACGAAAAGCGAGCAGACGACTTCATTGCCAGCAAAAATGTTTTTCATAAGCAAACCCGTTTTCTCCGGCAACGAGAAAACGTAGCGCGCCTGCCGCATGCGACCGTAATCGGGAGAAGCCATGAACAAGTCGAAATCGTCCTCGTCAAGTGCCCCTTCCAACCACGTTGAGGCGCTTCCCGACCTTTGATCAGCCTGGGCCATAATTTTGAAGCGGTTGTCGACGAGAGCAAACGAGCAACCCATCGCCCGCGCGCATGCATCAAGCAGCGGCGCAAAGCCAGCGTGGGTATCCAGATAGGCTCGAAGCCGCGCGTCAAGGCGCTCGTGATTGACGTGGTCGGCCTGCATGCCATTGAAAAGATGCTGTTCGGATACCGCATCGCGAACATGGATGACCGGGTAGCCCGCCTCCACGGCAGCCCGGGCCGACTTTTCGCCGACGCATACGCAGACGACGTCTTGCATGCGGCAATGTTTGTCGAGAAGCACATTTTCGGGCACGAACACCGTGTGTCCGCTCATATCATCGGCCTCATCGTACAGCCGGGGATAATCCACTATCGGAGAACGAGCGGGCAAGTAGCTGACAACGTCCTCGAACCGTTGCGAAAGGATGTAGCACACGGCATTTCCGTCAAGTTTCATGGCGGAGTACCTCCTTTCGCAAGAATACTACAAATTGTAGTATCAAGTATAGCTATTCCGACAGTTATGACAATGTTAACCACGGATTTTTTCACCTATAATTTTGACAATGCCCGTATGAAAACGCTTTTTTGCTCTAAGCAGTTACCTTGTTGCGTTTCGGTTTGCTATGGGCAAATCGTCAACCGGGCATATCCGTTCGCATCGATTACGAGGAGGGCCCATGCTCACAGCCAAGGAAAACCTACGTCAGACCATCATCGACGGCGGGAAACCCGATCGTTTCGTCAACAACTACGAAGGCATCTACCTCATGATGCATCCTTGGATCATGCATTCGGGCGCTCTTTTGGTTCCTGGCGACAAGGGAAAGGTCAATGCTTGGGGCGTCACGATGGACTTCCCTGCCCATACGCCGGGTGCGTTCCCCGTCCATACGCCCGATAAGATCGTCTGCAAGGACATCGAGGAGTGGGAAAAGCACGTCAAGGCTCCCCCAACCGACTTCCCCGAGGCCGAATGGGAGGTCTTCCAACAGCAGTATGCAGAAGTCACCAACAGCGGGAAGGCATACGCAGCTCCCCTGTACGTGACTGGCCTGTTCGAGATGTCGCATTACCTGTGCGCCATCGACGA
>CADBQL010000041.1 GCA_902796815.1 uncultured Coriobacteriaceae bacterium
AAGGCAGGTTACTACCTTGCAGCATGCTCGTTCTATCACACGCTGTTCGACTCGTACCCCACACGTACATCCGATTCCACCATTGCACCGCCTGCAGGCGATCAAAAACGCCTCATAAGCCAGCTGGGAACATCGCTGTTCATCGTCCAGAAGTCGGCCTTGCTCTCCGAGGGCGACAGTCTGCGCCTCAACGGGTATTCGGCCGATGGCAAAATCGTCTACAGAAGCCTCAACCCGAAGATCGCATCGGTTAGCAGCAACGGCACCATCAAAGCCAAGAGAAACGGATCGACCGCAATCTACGCCTACAACGGCAACGGCGATCGCGCTACCTGCTATGTAAAAGTCGAATGCGACGACCTTTCTTCCAAAAAGCTCATGTTCGAAAAAAGCTCGATGACATTAACCGCCGGCAATTCGCTATACAATACGCCGTCGACAAGCGAAAAGCTTGGAAACTACAAGCTCAAATGGAAATCAAGCAACCCCAAAGTCGCAAAGGTCAACGCGCTCGGAAACGTTGTCGGCATTTCGGCGGGAAGCGCAATCATCACGGCGACGGCAAAGTCGAAAAACGTGAGCGCCCAATACACGGTGCGGGTATGCGCGCCGAAGCCCCTCGGCGTACCCAAAGTCACCGCCAAGCGCCACAACGGTACCGTAACCGTTTCTTGGACGAGGCAAACGCTGGTTCGCGGCTACATCGTCTACCGAGCCGCAGCGGGCTCGAAGAAATTCAAACGAGTCGCCAAAGTCAATGGGCGCAACATCACGTCCTGGAAAGACACAACCGCCGAGCAATCGAAGCGCTACTCGTACAAGGTGCGCTGTTTCGCATACCTGAACGGGAAAGCCCGATATGGCGCATATTCCAAAACGGTAAAGCTATCCGTCCAAAAAAAGAAAACCAGCCAAAAAAGCAGCACGTCAAAAACTTCCACTAATACCAGCACTCCTGCGAAAACCGTGAAAGCTTCCAAGATCGCTGCTGCAGCGTAAGCGCGTTGTGCGAGCATCCGCGCTTTTGGCCCAATAATCTGCCCATGGAAAGGATGCATCATGTTTGAGCCGAGTCGATTCGGCAGCTCGATTGCCTTCGTCGAGGGCGATCGTTCATGGTCGTATGCAGAGCTCTCCGATTCTGCGGCATCGATTTCTCAAGCCGTCGGCAGACGAACCCTCGTATGCGTCGTCTGCAGCAATACAGCCGAATGCATCGCCGGCTACGTCGGCATGATCGATGCGCACATCGTACCCTGGCTTGTGGGAGCTGACCTCGACGAACAGCTCTTCAAGAATTTGATGGGCATCTATCGGCCGACGCACATATGGGCTCCGCAAGTTTTCTCCGAAAAGCTCGAAGACTACGCGCAAACTTTCGAGCTCGGCGGATACGCCCTCTTTGCTGCAAAGGCGTCCGAACCCGTCGAGTTGTACGACGACTTAGCCCTTCTCATGTCCACATCAGGATCTACCGGCACACCCAAACTCGTGCGCTTGAGCTACGAAAACCTGCGCTCCAACACCGAATCAATCATAGCTTACCTCGGCATCACTCAATCCGAACGCGCAATCACCTCGCTCCCCTTGCATTACGTGTACGGGCTTTCGGTCGTCAACACCCACCTGTATGCCGGTGCATGCCTCGTGCTCACCGAACTCGCCTGCTATTCGGGACCGTTTTGGAAGCTCTTCTCAGCTCAAAACTGCACTTCGTTTGCGGGCGTCCCCTTCATGTACGAGATGCTTGACAAACTCAAAGTCACCAACAAGCCAGCGCAGCCGACGTTGAAGACGATGACCCAGGCAGGCGGAAAGCTCTCCCCTGCCCTGCAGGCTAAGTTCACAGATTTCGCAAGACGGGAGAACTTCAAGTTCGTCGTCATGTACGGCGCATCCGAGGCGACCGCGCGCATGGGATATCTGCCGTTCGAAGCGGCCGCCGACAAGCAAGGAAGCATGGGCATCGCGATTCCTGGAGGGCGCTTCGAGCTCGTCGACGCAGATGGCACGCCTATAGAGACGACCCGCACACCCGGTGAGCTTATCTATTACGGCCCAAACGTGAGCCTCGGTTACGCCATCGCGCGTGAAGACCTTGCCAAAGGCGACGAAAACGCCGGGCGCCTCGCGACAGGAGATATCGCTGAGCGCGATGAGGATGGCTTCTACTATGTGGTAGGCCGCCTCAAACGCTTCGTCAAGATGCTCGGAAAGCGCATGAATCTCGACGATGTCGAGCGCCTCCTCAAAGAGGAGCTTGCAACCGTCGAGCTCGCCTGCGCAGGTTCAGATGACCTCCTGCGCGTCTTCGTGACGGATGCCGCGCTGACAGATACGGCCAAAAGCATCATCGTCGAGCGTCTCAACATCAACCCCCGCATGTGCGAAATCAACGTCATCGACGAGATTCCAAAGAGCTCATCAGGCAAGACGCTCTACGCGCAACTCCAATAAAGTGCATTGTGCTGCTTGGAGGTAAAACCCTGTGAGCAGCATTTCCAACGCGATGGAATGGGAGAAACCATGGCACTGCTTGCCCGCCAAAAACCCGAGCCGATAATCGGAGCCGATACCCTGGTAAAGCAGAGCACGATCGGCGATTATTCCAGAATTGGAAAAGATTCGCGCGTGCTCTCGTCAACAATCGGGGTGCACTGCGAAATAGAGGAGCGAAACCTCATCCGCAACGCTTCGGTCGGCGATATGACCTACACTGGAGCTGATACCTCCATCATGTGGGCTGAAGTGGGAAAATACTGCTGCATTTCGCGCGTGGTAGACATTGGCGGCAACGAGCACGATTACCGCGCCGCATCCATGATGCCGACGTACCGGGTCAAACTCGAGCTTTCGGGAAAACTCGTACGTCACCACGACGAGACGCCCATGCGCGTCGGAAACGACGTTTGGATTGGCCAAGGCGTCGCCATCGCGCGCAAGCCCGACCTTGTAATCGGCGACGGAGCTGTCATCGGCGCCGGCGCCGTCGTGACCAAGAGCGTCGAGCCGTACACAATCGTAGCCGGCATCCCCGCCAAGCCGCTCAAACTGCGCTTCGACCGCAACCTCATCAACGCTTTGCTCGAAGCGCGCTGGTGGGATTGGCCCTTCGAATGCGTCGCAGCGCACTGGGACCTTCTCTCATCGCCCATGACACCCGAGACAGCCAAGCAGATTCTCGCCATCTCAGCCGACGCCCTCTAACAGACACAGGTTGCTATCCCATCCCAGGCCCGGGATGGGACGGAGCAATGACACGGCTCGCTGTTCTATTTGGCTTACTGCAAGCTCTGAATGAGCTCCCACATCGCTTCGATGGTGTTGAAATTGTCGGGCTCGAGGTCGGCGACGTCGATGTCGATGCCAAACGCATCGTCGAATTCGCCGACGATGGCGATGATGTCGAACGAATCGAGCACGTTGCCGTCGATGAGAGATTTTTCGTTCTGGAAATCAACGTCGGGACGAATACCCTTCAAGATCTCGAGCATCTTATCCATTTGAATCCACCTTTCTAGAATTGTTGATAGATAAACGCAGCACTATTGTAGTCAACGCCATATACGCCAAGGATCAATGCGACGAAGAATGCCGCGATGTAGATGATCCAGCGCGCCACGATCGGCTCGCGCGAAATGGCCTCGCGAATCGCATAGCCCCGCTCATGGGCCAAGTCCACGAAGAAGAGGACGAGTATGCCTGCGAGCAGCACGAGCCATCCACCGAAATCCAGTCCGAGATACGTAAGCGAGCCGTCAGTCAAAAACGACCAATCGTACCAACCGTCGAGCGCATGGCGCATCATGCCGATAGATTGCATGAACGAATCGGCGCGCGAGAAGAATCGCCCGATCGAGCAGATGAGGATGGTGCGGATAATCTGGAAAACGACCCACGACATCGAGTCTTCCCGGATGTGGCATTTCTTTTTCGCGGCATCGTATTGGTCGGCAAGCAGTATGCCGAACATGATGAACACGCCGTTCCAAATGCCGAACATGATGTATTTCCACTTAGCGCCATGCCACAGACCCACAAGCAGAAACACCACGAACATGGCTATGAACGGCGGCACCTTTTTTCCGATGGAGGTCCCGAACAGCTTGCGCGCGGTCTTGCCAATACGCGAGAACAGCTTGCACAGCGACAACGGATAGAAGATGTAGTCTTTCATCCAAGCGCCGAGCGTAATATGCCACCTGCGCCAGAAATCCTCAATCGACCGGGAGAAATACGGCTGGCGGAAGTTATCCGTCAAAGATATGCCGAGGATTTGCGAAAAGCCTCGCGCGATGTCGATGCCACCCGAAAAGTCTGCATAGACCTGCAAGCCGTACCCCATGGCAGCCAAAAACACGATGGGGCCATCGTAGTACATCCAGTTGTCGAAGATCTGGTTGACGGGAATCGCAAGCCGATCTGCGATGACGAGTTTCTTGATGAAACCCCAGAGTATGAGCTGCGTACCTTGTCCGAGACGCTTGTACTCAAAGCTATGCCCCTCGTAGAGCTGGTGCGCCAAATGATCGTAGCGCGCTATGGGCCCCTGGAGAATCTGCGGGAAATACGACATGAAGAGCATAAACTGAGGAAGGCTCTTGTCGGCAACCACCTTTCCGCGCTGGACGTCGACCACATACGCAATCGCCTGCAGCGTGTAGAACGAGATGCCTATGGGCACGAGCAGGCCGAGCGAGCTGATGTGGACCCCAAACAACTGCGTTATGACGTTGATGTTGCGCACGAAGAACATGTTGTACTTAAGGAACAGAAGGGCGCCGACGTTGAAGATGATGCCCACGAGCATCCATCTGCTTTTGCGCTTTCGGATGCTAGCCTTGACCTCGCGCAACTCCTTCTTTTCGAGGCCTTCCAGAACGCTGCTCATCTTCTCGTCAATCGATGCCATCTGCCTGCCGCACATGAACGTGACGAGCGTTTGAATGAACAGCACGACGATCAGCCAATGGCTGTTGATGAAGAAAAACACATAGCTGGCGACGAGCAGGACAATCCAGCGGCGCTCTTTGGGCATGGCAAAGTAGAGCAATCCCACGATTGCCATAAACGCCACGAATGCCGCCGACACAAATGCCATAGACCTATTTCGAAACAGGGATCTAATCCCCGCTGCGAATCCCTCCTTAGCAATGGATTATACGTGCTCCACAAGGCCCCAAAAGCATTCGAAAGCGATAAATGATAGACTATAC
>CADBQL010000042.1 GCA_902796815.1 uncultured Coriobacteriaceae bacterium
AAATCGCTTGAGGAAGCAGCTCAGGGCGCACGTTGCGTCGTGCTTGCAACTGGCCCGCTCACGAGCGCATCTCTTGCTGATTCGATTTCTCGCTACATCGGCGGTGAAAGTCTCGCCTTCTACGATGCCGCAGCTCCTATCGTCATGGCAGATTCTCTTGATTATGACGTGCTTTTTAGGCAAAGTCGCTACGAAGATATGACAAATTCAGCTGGCGAGTTGCAGGGGGATTACCTAAACGCGCCATTTACAAAGGATGAATACGAGCACTTCATAGACGAGCTTCTTTGTGCCGATCGAGTGGTAAAGCGCGATTTCGAATCGAAGGATCTCTTTCAAGCCTGTCAGCCTATCGAGGAAATCGCGCGCGCTGGACGAGACGCGCCGCGCTTTGGACCACTCAAGCCAGTTGGGCTTACGGATCCGCGCACCGGTCGCCGTCCTTGGGCAGCTCTCCAGCTGAGAGCAGAGGATGCGCAGGGAAGCTGTTATAACCTCGTCGGGTTCCAGACGAATCTGAAGTTTTCGGAGCAGAAGCGCGTATTCAGCCTCATACCGGGTCTTGAACGGGCGGAATTCGTACGCTTAGGCGTTATGCACCGAAATACGTTCTTGGATGCGCCGCGTATTTTGGATGCGAGCTTGCGTGTCAAGGTACCTTCGATCGAAGCTCTTGGCGTTCCTGTTTTCGTAGCTGGGCAGCTTGGTGGAACCGAGGGGTATTGCGAGGCTATACGATCAGGCCTGCATGTTGCCATCGGAGTTGCAGCGCTCTTGAGCGGGATAGATGCACCAAGCGTGCCGCGGGCTTGCGCATTCGGAGCGCTTATCGGCTATGCGACCGATCCAGCGACAAAGGATTACCAACCGATGCACGTGAATTTCGGCATATTCGAACCGCTCCAAAAAGCTGTGCGCAACAAGCGCGACCGCTATAGTGCCTATGCCGCACGCGGAGGAGCGGCGCTTGATACTTATATTGCCCAGCTTGTGGAGAAGGGCTTGATGCCCGTTGCCTAGGCACGTTAAAACTCGCGCTTCGAAGCGTATGGCCGAAACGTCGACACCTCCGGAGGCAAGGTCATGCTGTGTCGATGACGCAGGTCGCACGTCGGATTTGATTGAAGGCTATTTGAACGAGCTTTCCGTTGAACAGGGAGCTTCGCAGCACACTATCCGCTCGTATAAGACCGACCTCGAGGCGTATCTCCGTTGGTGCAAACGTGTGCGCATCGATCCGCTCAGCGTGACCCACAAGCAGCTTCGTTCGTATCTTGCAGAAATGGATGCCGCCCGCTATGCGCGCACGACAATCAATCGGAGGCTTTCGTCTTTGCGCGGCTTCTACGCATGGCTGCGTCTCACAGGTGCGATCGGCGCCGATCCTGCGAGCATCCTAACTGGGCCTAAGCAGGGAAGGCATCTTCCCCATGTATTGCAAGCTGGCGAAATGGAGCGCCTGCTATGCGTTCACGGGCCTATTGACGAGTTTGGAAAACCTCGTGAGCAGACGCTGTCGGACCTGCGTGACCAGGCAATACTGGAATTCCTGTACGCATGCGGGGCGCGAATCTCAGAGGCCGCGGGACTTCGGCTCGCTGATGTTGATTTTACGTCAAAGCTCGTTAAGGTGCTCGGAAAGGGAAACAAGGAGCGCATCGTGCCCCTGCATGATCTGTGCATTCAGACTTTACGCGTTTACCTTGAGAAAGCACGGCCAGAGCTTTTGGCGGGAAAGCAAACCGATCGGTTTTTTGTGTCAAACCGCGGAAACCCCATGAGCGCTGATAGCATGCGAAAAATGTTCAAGGAGACTGTGAGGGATGCCGGACTCGATGACGGGCTGAGTCCTCATGATATGCGCCATACGTTTGCCACCGATTTGCTCGACGGCGATGCCGACTTGCGCTCGGTGCAGGAAATGCTAGGCAATGCTAGCCTTTCGACCACCCAGATATACACGCACCTTTCACCTGCTCGCCTCAAGGATGCCCATTCCCAAGCTCATCCACGCGCCTAATCGTAAATGAGTCACGACCCAGGGGCGAAACTCATCCCGCGCATGGGGTCTGCTGGCCAATGAGTCACGCCTCTGGGGCGAAACTCATGCGGGTCACGCAATGGGCGAAATGAGTCATGCCCCTGGGGCGAAACTCATTTCGAAAGCGAACAAGATATGGGGAATAATTAGAAACAAATGTTCTAATTAGCATACCGCTCGGAGTGAAGTACAATGAAGCGCCGTACAAGGATAGGTGTGTTTCGCGCGGCGCGGACGGTCAAAAGGTAGGTATGAGCATGGGACAGAACGCGATAGTCATAAAAGGCGCGAGGCAGCACAATCTAAAGAACGTCGATTTGACTATTCCGCGAGACAAGCTGGTTGTCATCACGGGCCTTTCGGGGTCGGGAAAGTCTTCGCTTGCATTCGACACAATGTACGCCGAAGGGCAGCGTCGCTATGTCGAGAGCCTATCGAGTTATGCGCGCATGTTCCTTGGTCAGATGAGCAAGCCCGACCTTGACAGCATTGACGGGCTTTCTCCGGCTGTCTCGATTGATCAGAAGACAACAAGCCGAAATCCGCGATCGACGGTTGGCACCACGACCGAGATTTACGACTACCTGCGCCTGCTGTTCGCACGCGTGGGTGTGCCGCACTGTCCTGAGTGCGGTCGAGTCATCATGAAGCAGACGACCGACCAAGTTACCGATGAGATCCTAAAGCTCGGCGATGGCGAGACTACGCGCGCTATTATCATGGCGCCAGTTGTGACGGGCCGCAAGGGTGAGTTCACGAAGCTCTTTGCGGACCTCGGAAAAGAAGGCTTTGCGCGTGTACGAATCGACGGCGAGATCGTACGCCTGACCGGCGAGGAGATTACCCTCAACAAAAAGATCAAGCATTTCATCGATGTAGTCGTGGATCGCGTTGTGCTCAAGCCCTCGGCAACAGCTCGTATCGCCGAGTCGGTTGAGACGGCGACGAGCCTAGCCGAAGGGCGCGTACTCGTGCAGCTGCTCGATGAGAACGGTCAGGCACCTGAAGCGCAAACGCCCACGTCATCGGGCGCTACTGGAGGGTTGCGTCCAGGGGAGCACGTTTTCTCGCTCGCATTGGCCTGTCCGGAGCACGGCCATTCGATGGATGAGTTGCAGCCGCGCGACTTCTCGTTCAACGCGCCCTATGGGGCTTGCCCGGAGTGCTTGGGGCTTGGAAGTCGTGAAGAAGTCGATCCGCGCCTGGTTGTGCCTGACGAGACGTTGTCGCTCAACGAAGGGGCCATTGCGCCTTTTAAGAGCGGGAATTATTATCCCCAAGTCCTCAAGGCGGTGCTTGAGCATGTGGGAGAATCGCCCGATACGCCATGGGAAGATCTTCCCAAAAAGGCACAGAACGCGCTTCTGCACGGTGTTAAAGGTCGCGTGCGCGTCGATTATGTCACCGTAGACGGGCGCGAGACGTATTGGTACATCGAGTGGCATGGAGCGATTGCGGCCATCGAGGAGAAGTTGCGCGAGGCGGGAAGCGATCGCCAGCGGGAGCGGTTGGAAGCGTTTTTTTCAACCATTCCGTGTTCGACTTGCGGTGGCAAGCGCCTTAAACCCGAGATTCTCGCCGTAACAATAGGTGGTAAGTCAATTCATGATGTTTGCGAAATGAGCGCGGTAGAATCCCTCGAGTTTTTCGAAGGACTCGAGTTTGAGGGCCAGGATTTGCAGATAGCGGGGCCTATTGTCAAGGAAATCCTCGCGCGGCTACGATTTTTGGTAGATGTAGGACTTGACTACCTTACGCTCGAGCGAGCAACGGCGACGCTTTCGGGAGGCGAAGCGCAGCGCATCCGGCTGGCGACGCAAATCGGTGCGGGGCTCATGGGCGTTCTTTACATCTTGGATGAGCCTTCAATCGGTTTGCATCAACGCGATAACGAGCGTTTGATATCTACGCTCAAACGCCTGCGCGACCTGGGAAACACCGTGATCGTTGTCGAGCACGACGAGGACACGATACGTTCTGCTGATTACGTTGTCGACATGGGCCCTGGCGCAGGCGAGCATGGTGGTTACGTTGTAGCGTCTGGTACGCCTGCGCAGGTGGCCAAGGCCAAGGGTTCGATTACGGCCGATTATCTGAGCAGACGGCGCGTCATAGCGGTTCCCGAGTAGCGTCGCAGCCCGGGGCGCGGCGTTGTCAAGCTTATAGGCGCAACCGAAAACAATCTCAAAAACGTTGATGTCGAAATCGAAATTGGCACGTTGACCGTCGTCACGGGCGTTTCGGGCTCGGGAAAGTCATCGCTTGTGACCGATACGCTCGCACCGCTTTTGGCCAATCGCGTCAATAACGCACGCCGTCGTACAGGAGCTTTCAGAAAAATCGAAGGTCTCCAGAAAATTGACAAAGCCATCAACATCGATCAGAGCCCTATCGGAAGGACTCCGCGTTCGAATCCCGCAACTTATGTCGGCTTATGGGACGACATCCGCGCGTTGTTTGCTTCGACGCAGGACTCCAAGGCGCGCGGCTATTCGCCTGGACGTTTCTCGTTCAACGTCAAGGGCGGTCGCTGCGAGGCATGCAAGGGCGATGGCCAGATAAAGATTGAGATGCACTTCCTCCCCGACATCTACGTCCCATGCGAGGTGTGCTCCGGCCAGCGATATAATCGCGAAACGTTGCAGATAACGTATCGCGGAAAAAATATCGCCCAAGTGCTCGACATGACGGTCGACGAAGCGCTCGAATTCTTCAAAAACATTCCGGGCATCAAGCGCAAGCTCGAAACCCTGCACGATGTGGGTCTTGGTTACATTCGGCTTGGCCAACCTGCAACGACGCTATCGGGTGGAGAAGCCCAGCGTGTCAAGCTATCGAGCGAACTGCAGAAACGACAGACCGGTAAGACGTTTTACATACTCGATGAGCCGACGACGGGTCTGCATTTTGAAGACGTGCGACAACTGCTCGACGTGCTCCAGCGCCTCGTGGATGCGGGGAACACGGTGCTTGTCATCGAGCACAACCTCGATGTTATAAAGTCCGCCGATCGAATCATCGATCTGGGGCCTGAAGGAGGAGACCGCGGCGGCACCATCGTCGTGGCGGGAACGCCGGAAGAGGTTGCGAGAACCCCTCGCAGCTACACCGGCCAGTTCCTTTCGCGTATCCTGTAGCGTCCGCATTCGCGTCCGACAGCATGCGGAGGAAGCTCCTGCCTGTCCGCGTTTTTGGCGCATTTTCAACGAATTGGCGATTGAGTGCGTTGTTGAGTTACTATATGGCGCATGGATAAACGCAAGCGTGAAATACTTGCGCTGGGGCTTCTTGTCTTGTTGGGCATCTGCGTAGCTGCAGGCATGATGTGGTACATCATGGTTGGTCACAATTGGAACAAGGCCGCGTCGCATATCGATGATCTGGTTGGTTCTATGGATGGCTATACCGTAGTCGTCTATGAAGGTACCCTTCCAGCATCAAAATCGACTTCGGGAAAGCGGAAGCACGTAAAAATCGAGAAGGTTATAGAGAGCTATCGCGAAAAAGGCGCATCGGTCGTTACTCTGCATCTCGACGACTTGGCCCGTTACGACGATCCTATTGTCGTCTCCAGAGGATCGAGGCGTTTCGGTATATGCGCTTGTCCGGGTAAATATCGCTATGTTGTGGTTCGCGACAAAGTGGCCGACCTGACGAAACATGGCGCTGATTTCACGATGGTTCTCGCCAACAAGCCCGACATAAAGAAAGGCTGGTTGCGCCACGTGGATATGGTGGTGCTTGCATGCGATGGCCACATCGGCGATGGCGGTCAGTTTATCGGGCAGGCATTTTTCGTAGATGCCGTGCGAAAGGGTTCGGTGCAGGCCGTCATTATCTCGCCGAGCGGAACCGTTACCGCGAAGACGATTACGGCGTTTTAAAATAGTGCGTTAAGGGGGAGACTCGCTTTCGCCGCATTCCCGTCAAGGATGATTGCTTGCGATGATGGCGCGATCTGAGCGAGTATGTCTGTAAGGGTCGTCAGTGCAATGCGGCAGTTGGCAATAGCGCATAAGGAGGGCGATGGAGTCTTCGGAACAAAAGATCGAGCGCATAAAGCGCCAGCTTACCGATGTGCCGACTCTGCCGGGCGTGTATCTGTGGAAGGACAAGGAAGGCCAAGTCATCTATGTGGGCAAGGCCAAGCAGCTGCGCGCCCGCATGCGGCAGTACGTCAATTTCCAAGATGATCGCGCGAAGATCCCGCTTCTCGTCGAGGCCATTGATTCTTTCGAGTACATCGTGGTCGAAAACGAACACGAATCGCTCGTTCTCGAGAAGAACCTAATAAACCAGTATTCACCGTATTTCAATGCCGATTTCAAGGATGACAAGTCCTACCCGTTCATAGCGCTGACGATGGGCGACGTTTTCCCTTCTATCAAGTACACGCGCGAAAAGCATCGTGCTGGAACCCGATATTTCGGTCCGTACACCGATAGCCGATCGGCGCGTATGATGCTCGACGCTGTTCGTCGCGTCGTTCCGATCTGTGCCGCGTCATGCGCTGAATGGCGCAGGCTGAATCGCAAGATGCAACGCGGCGATGCCGACGCGCTTCTTTCGGAAAACGGAAACTTGCGTCCATGCTTTGATGCGCACGTCGGCCTTGGGCCCGGGGTCTGTTGCGCACAGGTCACGCCCGAACAGTACCGCGAAAATGTCAAACGCGTGGCAAGGTTTCTCGACGGGCATCGCGACGAGTTCATAGAGGAGCTGACGAGCGAGATGATGGCAGCGGCAGGTGAGCTCGATTTCGAGCGCGCCGCTCGAATCAAGGAGCGCATTGAGGCCATAAACGCCTTGTCAGACAAGCAGCATGCCGTATCGGCGCGCAGCCTTAACGCTGACGTAATAGGGTTTTACCGCGAAGAGACGATCGCGGGCGTCCATGTGTTCATGATTCGCGAAGGCCGCATTATGAACTCCAACGAGTTCGTGCTCAATCGTGGCTCCGATGTGCCCGATGACGACTTGCTCCATGCGTTTTTGCTCCGATACTACGATACGACTACCTCGATTCCACACGAAATCGTCGTTCGTACACTTCCCGAAGACGAGCAGGCCATGGGGGAGTGGCTTACGGTTAAGCTAGCGAACGTTCACGGTGCCAAGGTGCGTTTTACGGCTCCGCGCAAAGGTGAAAAACTCGAATTGGTCCAGCTTGCCGAGAAGAACGCACAACACACGCTCCTTCGCTACAAGGTGCGCACGAATTACGAGGACAAACGAGTAAACGACGCGTTGCTCCAGCTCGAGAGCGCGCTTGCACTTGACGGCCCTCCGCATCGCATCGAGTGTTTCGATATTTCTACGATTCACGGTAGCTATACGGTCGCGAGCATGGTCGTATTTACGAACGGGCGTCCAGATAAGAACCAGTATCGGCGATTCAAGATAAAAACGCCGCTTGACGAGGCGAATGACTTCCTGAGCATGCAGGAGGTCATGTCGAGGCGCTATTCTGACGAGCGCATGGCCGACGAGCGCTTCGGGTCCAAGCCCGACCTCATCATCCTCGATGGCGGCAAGCCACAACTCAGTGCTGCGATGGAGATGTTCGAGGAAATGGGGCGCACTGACATTGCGCTCTGCGGCTTGGCAAAACGGGATGAGGAGCTTTTCGTCCCTTGGCAGGATAGCGGTCCGGTTGTGCTGCCGAGTGGTTCGGCCTCGCTGTACTTGGTCAAGCAAGTGCGCGACGAGGCGCACCGTTTTGCCATCACTTTCCATCGCCAGCTACGGGGTAAGGGCATGACGGCGAGTGTACTCGACGACGTGGCGGGTCTTGGGCCTGTGCGCAAAAAAGCTCTGCTCAAAGCATTCAAATCATTTAAGAACCTCAAAGAGGCGAATTTGGAGGAAATTATCGCGTCACGCGCCGTTCCTGAGGAAGTCGCCCGCGAGGTTTTTCTGGTGTTGCAGCAGTATAATAGGGAACGCACTAACTCGTAATTGGATGGAGGCGAACATGGAAGAACCCAGGACCATGCCTTCAGTCGTAATCGTGAGCGGCATGAGCGGCGCAGGCCGAACAGAGGCGATGCACGTTTTCGAAGATTTGGGCTATTTTTGCGTAGATAATCTTCCGCCAGCACTTATCGGTGATCTGGTCAATATGGAGGATTTCCCTGGCGAAGAGGATGATAAGGCGCGTATCGCCATCGTGTGCGACGTACGTTCGGGTGGATTCTTTGCGAGCATGCAAGACGCGTTGCGCATGCTCGAGAATCAGGGCGCGGCCTATAGCATCGTGTTCCTTGACGCCGATGATGACAAGCTCATCGCGCGCTACAAGTCTAGCCGCCGGCGTCATCCTCTGTGCAACGATGGTGCCACGATTTCTTATGGCATCGAACGCGAGCGCGCCTTGTTGCGCGATATGCGTTCTCGGGCAGATTACGTTATCGACACGACGAACTTGCTGCCCGCAGAGCTGCGCGCAAAGATTAAGGGCATTTACGGCGAAGGCGAGCAACGCGCGGGTCTTTCGGTGTCGGTATACTCGTTCGGGTTCAAGCATGGATCGCCTATTGATGCCGATGTAGTCATCGATGTGCGCTTTCTTCCAAATCCCTACTACGATCCTGTCATGCGCACGATGACCGGCCTCGATCAGAAAGTGCGTGATTACGTCATGTTCAACAACGAGACCGAGACGTTTCTCAAGCGGTGGAAAAGCCTTCTCGACTGCGTTATGCCCGGCTACGTTGCCGAAGGAAAGCAGCAGCTTGCCATTGCCGTAGGCTGTACAGGAGGTCAACATCGCAGTGTCGTTTTGGCAGAAGAAACGGGGGATTACTTGCGATCGAGCGGATAC
>CADBQL010000043.1 GCA_902796815.1 uncultured Coriobacteriaceae bacterium
ACTCCTTCATGAGGGGGTCTTTGCCCTTGACGCCCCATTTGGTGCCCGGGAACTTGCGCGCCGTCTTGGGGTCGATGCCCTCTGTCATGTGCACCTTCGTAGCGCGCGCATCGAGTTCGTAGATGAGTTCGGAAATACGGCTACCCTTGCCAGCGCCACTCCAGCCTTCTACGAGCACGACCAGCCCCACGCCCTTCGAGCGCGCTTGCTGTTGCAGTAAGACAAGCTTGCTGATGAGCTCGTCGTGGGCGGGCTTATACTCGTCTTTCGGCATCTTCTTTGCTTTGAGGTCTACTTGTTCGAGCATGGTGTTTCCTCTCTGCTCCTTATCGAGTGGGTTTTGCGTTGTCTTTCCAAAAAAGATGATGTGCTCGGGTGGGGTGATTGAATCGAGGGCCCGATGATAGACGCTACGACTATTCCGTTGTCCGCTCCTAACTTTAAATTAGAACTCTTAAAAAAGGCGGCGTGTGTCCCAAAACGCAGACGTCGGGAGAAAACCGCTCGATTGCGCACAATGCAGCAAGAATATCACATGCAAAACGAGGATGGCATCGAATTGTCCGGTGAGCTGGCGCGGCATGCCAAGACGTCGGTTCTGAGATGGCCTGGCAGACAGCTAGGCCTTTTGCTGGACTTATGCGGTTGATGCACGCCCATTTTTCCAAAAAGACAATACGCTAGCTTGCTGTCTATGTGATAATGCCGATAAGGCTACGAGCTTTCTGGATGAAAGGAGCGGAGATGGCACCATTGGACGATTTCAGGGAAAAGGCAGAGGCGGCAATCGACCAGGCAAAGCCTTTCGTGGAAGGTGCGATTAACGCAGGTGCGCAGTTTGCGGAAAAAGCCGACGAGTGGGCAAGCAGCGAACGTCCCGCTGTCGAGGGGGCTTTCGATGCCGCTGGTGGCGCGGCCGCTGGCGCAGTCGACAAGCTTGCCGATGGCGCCAATGCTGCCTATGAGTTCATAAAAGATAGACTCGAAGAGGTTTCCGGCAAGGACATAGACAAGGACGGCCAGGTCGGCAAGATTAAGCGCGAGGATGTTGTCGCTGGAGCAGAGCTTGCCGTTGAGGCGGCGAAGAACGCTGTAGGCAAGGTGGTCGGAAATGTAGCCACTAGTGCAGGGCTTGCAGCTGAGGCCGTGGCGGACAAGGTCGGAAAGGCGGCCGGAGATGTGGCCGCCGGTGCGGAACTTGCTGCCGAGGCTGTGTCGGGCAAGGTCGAGAAGGTGGCTGGAGACGCAGCTGCCGGCGCAGAGCTTGCAGCCGAGGCTATGGCGGGCAAGGTCGAAAAGGTGGCTGGAGACGCAGCTGCCGGCGCAGAGCTTGCAGCTGAAGCCTTGGAAGACAAGGCCAACTAAGCCGCTGGCGCTGCATTACAATAACCGAATGCAAATTGAGGGTAGGCGTACACCTCGTTGATCTGCATAAGCATGCGGTATAAAACTGAAGGAGCGCTCTTGTGCTCCTTTTTGTTTGGCTGAAAGGTACGAAATGGACGACAACACGGTCATAAACGCTAATGTGACCGATTTGAACAGCGCGGAAGCGCGCGAGGCGCAGGCGCGTGCTGTCGCTGTACTTGGGTCCGGAGGACCTGCTCATCAACTTGGACGTTACGTTTAAGGACGACTTAGGCGAGGGAGGCGTGCTTATGGCGATCGATCGCATAGAGGGTGAGGTCATGGACGAATATCCGCAAGCGACCCGCGTTTTCGCCGAGGCGGAAAGCCTGAACCAGGTATATCGCCAGCGGCGTGATCGCAAAGAGTTGTTCGCGGCGTACGAGGAGGAAAAGCTTTTTGGCGAACGCTTCAGCGAGCGGAGGGCTGCAAGGCGCCAGCGAAACGAAGAGCTGCGTGCGCGCAGGGCCAAAAGGCTCGAAGAGATCGCCAACGCTTACAACCGGGCGCGTCGTCTCGAGGCAGAGGCCAACTTTGACGCGGTCTACGTCGAGTCGGAGGCCGGCCTACGGCTTCGCAAGAAATTGTTCAGTGAGATTCCAGGCATTGAGGGCGAACGCATCGTGCTCAACCGCGTCGTGGACACCGATGCCGATGCGCTACGCGATATGATCGAAAACCCTCTCGTGCAACGCTATGAGCCGGCATTTCTGTTTGAAAAACAGCGTGACGACGTCGGCGAAACCATACGCCTGATGTATGGCGAGCTGTTCGAGAACAAGGAGTCGCTCATACTGGCCATTCGCGTGAAGAAGACCGGCGAGCTTGCCGGCCTGGCCGAGTTCTACGGCCTGCGCGATTCCCTGCACAAGGTGAGTATCGGTTATCGACTTCGCGAGTGCTGGTGGGGGAAAGGCCTTGCCACCGAGGCGGCGCGCCTCATGGTGGGCTACCTCTACGGCGAGACCGACATCGAAATCATAACGGCATCCACCATGATCGAAAACACCGCGTCTGCGCATGTGCTCGAGAAAGCCGACTTCGTTCGTACTGCCCGCTATGTCGAGGAGGACTGGGGATTGCCCAAGCCCGCCATCGTCGACAAGTGGTTCTGCTAGCAGGAGTATGTGGGCGGTCTTCCCACCGTCTTGTGCTCAAGTTCTTCCGCTTGAAGTCGGCTTTTCGCAGATGCGGGCTTTAGTCTTTCTGCGCAGCGTCATCCTTCTGCGCAGCATCGTCTTTGTTCTCGCCGATGCGGGCGTGCAGGGCGAGCACGTAGCTTTCCGGGTCATCTTTGAATGCGATGCATTGGCGGCCGCTGAACAGGCGTTTATGCGGGCAACCGCCTACGCAGGATGGAAGCCACACGCACTCGCGGCATTCATCGTCAGGTACGGGATTCGCAGTGTTGAGGTACATCGTCAGGTTGTCGGGATTGGATGCTGTGGCGAACGGGTCGCTGGGGTCCCAATCGTGGGCAGTGCCAAAAGAGATTTGCGGTTTGTCGACGGCTTCCCAGCATTTTTGGAGGTTTCCGCGCTCGTCGATTCCGACGACCCAGATGCTGTTGGCGCCGCAGTAATGGCCGCGCCCCGTACTGAAGCGTCCGGCTTCTTGGCGTACGCCGATTTCGCTCGCATCGCTGTCACAGAGGAGGCCTACCTGTTTTCCGCGCTCGTCGGCGGTTTCGCTGCCGGTGACAGGTGCGGGGTAGTAATGGATTTCGTTGCCCGACCCTTTGGCAAGTTCGTTGATGAACTCATTGAGTTCGTCGACCTCGTGCCGGTTGCCTTCGTGTACGTTGTGGCGGACGTGCACCTTGAAAGGCAGCTTGAGCGTGCGCAGATTGTTTACAATGCGCTCGAACGTAGGACCGCCGCCTGCCAAGTGGCGGGTGGCGTCGTGGGTAGCGCCCAAACCGTCGATTGTGACCTGGGCCGACTTAACTTGACAGCGCTCAAGCATATCGACTACGTCTTGTGTGAGCAGATATCCGTTGGTTATGATGCCCGCAACGTACTTTCCGCCGCGTTCTTCTGCGAGCGCCATGAGGCGATTCGAAAGGGATTCGATGATGCCAGGAGCCAGAAGCGGCTCGCCGCCGAACCAGGTGACGCTAATGTTGCTCCCGCCAGCCGCATCGAGCATGCGGCCGGCGAGCGCCACGACGTCGTCTTGGACATCCGCGCTCATCTTGCCCGCGAAATGGTCTTCGAAGCAATACGGGCAGTCAAAGTTGCAGCCCATCGTGGGGCAGATGGTCAGCCCGATTCCGTGAGAGCCCGCACATGCTGCTCGACCCATCGTTTCGAGCGCTGCCTGCTCGTCGAATTTGCAGATTATGCCGCGTTTGGCGAACCGCTCGATTATGGGATGGTTTTCGTCGAGCTCTTCTAACACCGAGAGCAGGTAGCACTCGATCGGCGTATATTCGGCGCAATTGCCCTTGAACAGGTTTGCGATAGCCGTCATCTTCGTGCCCGGCACTTGTGCGGCGATGTTGTAACGAGATACGTGCCAGCCTGCGTCGCCTGCTGTGCGCGTTGTGCTTGGTGTTTCCTGAGTAGAGTTCCTGGCGCTCATTGTCGGCCCTCTCTGGCAGCGTTTTTTGTTGATGCCCATTTTACGCGCAAATGGCGGATTTCGTCTTAGTAAACATGGGGATGTCGATTCGGGGATGCGCATCAGTTACGAGTTTCGTCGCCATAAATCAGGAGGTTCGCACTGATTTGAAGATAGGTGATGTGGCAGATCAGGGGGTTCGCAACGACTAACGCTAAAGCGAGACGCTGTGCGGTGACCGGCCTTGTCGACGCGAAACGACCAACCGCGGGATACAGCGCATACAGGGCAATCAAGCCCAGGACCACGAACCGCAACGTATAAGCGGGCGCGATGCGACCTTGGAAGTTGCCCCAAGCATGCGAATAATCCCAGGGCACATACCCCATTATCCATTCGCAGACGTAACTGCCGAAAAGCTCGACTGCGCTCGTTATTACATATATACCAGCTGCAATCAGCGCGACTTCCAGCAGTAATGGGATTTGCCGGCGCTCCGTGCCGAAGGGTTTACAAATGGGCCATGCCTGTTTGGCGGCAACTTGAAATTGGCGTTTTGATATGTTAGTGTTTGAAAACACTAATTGATGGGCATTTTAGATGTTTGGAATCAATATGTCTTTAGATAATCTCGATTTCCTCAGGGATCTCTCGGTCAAGCGGATGCGGGCTGTTCCAGTCGCGTTCAAGCGCTATCTACACGAGTGTATCGACTGGCGCGACCGCCTGATAATGGTGAAAGGGGCGCGCGGCACCGGCAAGACCACGCTCATGCTCCAGCGGATGCGCGAGGCGATTCCCGACCCCACAAGGGCCCTGTACGTTTCGCTCGATCACCTATGGTTTTCCGATCACTCGCTCTACGACGTGGCGGAGTACCACTGTCTGCACGGTGGGACCCATCTGTTCGTCGACGAGGTCCACTACCACAAGGACTGGCAGCAGCTGCTAAAAAACCTTTACGACGACTTTCCGGAGCTGAGCATTGTCTACACAGGTTCGTCGCTGCTGAAGCTTGAGACATCGGGCGCCGACCTGTCTAGACGGCAGGTTTCGTACGCGCTCGCGGGACTGTCATTTCGCGAATACCTTGTCTTCGAAGGCGCTTGCGAAATCGACCCCGTTGCTCTCGAGGACCTGCTCGTAGGCCATGCGGAGACCGCCGCGGCCATCGCCGAAAAAACAAGGGTCCTTCCCTTCTTCTACGATTACCTCGAACGCGGCTACTATCCTTTCTACAAGGAGGTGTATGGCGGCTACGGCCAGCGCGTTGGGGCGACCATCAATCAGGTGCTCGAAAATGACTATCCCTCGATAGAGGACGTCGGCTTCGCGACCATCCAGAAAGCGAAGAAGATGCTCATGATCCTGGCCGCCAACGCTCCTCAGACACCCAACATGAGCGCCCTGTACCGAGAGCTCGAGACCGATCGCAACCAAGGTTTGAAGCTGCTCTCTGTCCTTGAAAGGGCCGAGCTCCTCAACTTGCTTTCATCGAAGTCGGTGACGCTGAAGAATATGTCGCGCCCCGACAAGATCTACTGCGACAACCCCAATATAATGGCCGCCCTCGTGGAACGCCCCGACAGAGGATGCATGCGCGAGACGTTCTTCGCCAACCAGATGAAATCAGCGAGGCATGCGCTGGCATACCCACCTGCGGGCGACTTCCTGGTGGACGGCACCCACCTGTTCGAGATAGGCGGGAGGAGGAAGTCGTTCGACCAGATCAAGGACATCCCGAACAGCTATCTCGCCGTCGATGACCTCGAGGTCGGCTACGGAAACCGCATACCGCTTTGGATGTTTGGGCTGCTGTACTAGGCAAATTCCTCTAAACCGTGGCAGGGCGCAAACGATTTATATATCAGAGCAAAACTCGTAATACTGCACGCCTGAATACAAAAGAGGCTGCATGAGTTGTGCTCTGGAAGCAGAACAGGCCAGACAATTATATGGATGACCTGCGTGTTTATGGTGGTCGAGGAGGGATTTGGAGTTCGCTTCGCGAATTCTGCCCTGCGCCCCGCTGCCGCGGTGCTCGGGCTTCAACAGCCCGCTGGGCTGTTGAACTCTCGCGG
>CADBQL010000044.1 GCA_902796815.1 uncultured Coriobacteriaceae bacterium
GCCATGCTCAAGTCGCTTTCGCCTGCGCAAACGTGCGCGGCGCTCGAGGCATGCCTCGATCCGATTAAGTTGCAGTTCGTTTCGGATTTGTATGCCACGAGCGACGAGGAGCTTATCGAGACCCAACCCGAAAACCCCCAGGATATCGAGGCGTATGAAGCCGACCGTGCGATGAACCGCGAGATATGGAGCCGTCGTGCGGCCCTTGAGCCCGAAAAGCTCACGGCAGACATCGTGCGCGCTCTCATCGGCGATGCTTCGTTGCATGACAAGCAACGCGAAGTCCTTGACGAGCTCGATGCCAAAAAGTCTACGATGTGCGTCATGGCCACGGGCCGCGGAAAGTCGCTAATCTTTCATGTGCATGCAGCGCGTCTTGCCTTGCGCGAAGGCGCGGCGAGCCTATTCGTGTACCCGCTGCGCGCCCTGATTGCCGATCAGGCGTTTCATCTGAACAATGCGCTCGCGCGCTTCGGCGTCACGACGAGCGTGCTCACGGGCGAAAGCACGCCCGAGGAGCGTCGAGCCATTTACGACGCGCTCGCGGCGGGCGAATGCGACATCGTGCTTACGACGCCGGAGTTTTTGACCTATCATGCGGGAAAACTCGCCGCATCGGGGCGCATCAAGTTCGTGGTCATCGACGAAGCGCACCACATCGGATTGGCCAAGGCAGGCAACCGATTGGCGTATAAAGAACTTGACCAGGTTATACACACGCTCGGAAACCCGACCGTGCTTGCGCTCACGGCGACCGCGACTGGGGGAGTAGCGCGCGACATCGCGACCATCCTGCCGATCGAGACCTGCGTGTTCGACCAGGCGGACCGTCCCAACCTGATTGTCGACGACCGCCGCGGCCTCAAGGCGCGCGAGGATTACCTGGCCAACCTAATCGCAAGCGGCGAAAAGACCGTTGTCTACGTGAACTCGCGTACGAGCTCGGTGCAGCTTGCACGGGCGCTGCGCCACAAGGTTCCCCAAGTGGCGCTCATGATCGGGTTCTACAACGCGGGCCTTTCGCGCGCCGAGCGCGCGCGTATCGAGGAGATGTTCCGCACGGGGCACCTCTCGGTGCTCATTGCGACCTCGGCGTTTGGCGAGGGCATCAACATTCCGGACATCCGCCACGTCGTTCTGTACCATCTGCCGTACAACGAAATCGAGTTCAACCAAATGAGCGGCCGCGCTGGCCGCGATGGGGAGCCGGCGGGCATTCACCTGCTCTACGATCGAAAGGACGCCGAGATCAACGAGGGCATACTCAAGGAGGCGACCCCCGACCGCAACCAGATGATTCAGGTGTACCGAGCCCTGCGCGATGCGCAGGAGCAATCGCGCGAGGAGTTCTTCCTCGCCAGCAACATCGAGGTAGCCGAGCGGGCTTCGGCACGCGGCGGTGCAGTTTCGCAGGAGTCGGCGGCGTGCGCCATTGCGGTGTTTCGAGAGCTGGGCCTCGTGCAAACGCGCTCGGCACTTGCGTCCGGCGAGGTCTCCCGTTTGGTGCATGTCGTCCCCGACGCGCGCAAGGTCGAGCTCGAGAGCAGCGTGCGCTATCGCGAAGGCCTCGACGAGCAGGCGGTATTCCAATACTTCTGCCAATGGGCACTCAAGGAAAGCACTGCCGTCCTCGAAAGCCAAGTCCAGCGCCCGATCCTTCCCGCCTGCGCTCGCCGTATTCCTTAGCGGCTCTCCAACTCGCGATAAGCCGTGCACCAGCGGCAAGGGATGAGCGCGATTCCGAAGGCGCTGTAAAGTCAGCTTCATACGAATCGTAACTCAATATGCAAGATGCTCGCCTATAATATGTAAACGAACTACAGACGACAGAAGCATTTGTGTAAAGGAAGGGGCTTCAACGTGACTGCAAGACAACAAAAGAATCATCTGAGAGCGATTGCGCTATCCATCTTCGTTGCAACACTTGCCTGGACAGCGCTGGCAATGACTGCAGCGCCCGCTTTTGCCGCTGATCTGCAAGCGGGGCAAGCGCGTGGGGCAAGCGAGCTCCAATCGCAAGCGACCTCCAAATCCATTACGACAAATCGCACTTTTACCTGGGTAAAAGTGGGCAAGCAGCTCTATCAGTGGTCGAACTACCAAAAGGCCGCAAAAAACGGTACGCTCAAACCGCGCGAAACATCCACTTCCTATTTTGAATTCAAGGGCGGATGCCAAAAGCTCATTAGCGTCTCGACGCCCAAGAGCTCGAAATCGACCATCATCGCTGCAAAACCAATAACGAAATACGACTACATGAAGTACAACTTGAAGAAAGTCGGCAGCGCGACTATCACCTACGTCATCAAATACGTCAACGACGCCGGCACAACGGTGACGAACAAGTTCGTAGAGAAGCATCGGATCACCCACTACTCGAATCCGCTCTCGATGCTCAAGGTCGGCTCAACGGATTATGCCGCAAAGCTCAAGTCTGCGCCACAATACGTTACCAAGAAGGCCATTTCGGGCAAGGTCGTGGCGCGTGCGGCAAAAGGCTGGAAGCTCATGAAGATCCGCCGTGTCAACAGCGCGATTCAATCGGGCGAATACGTGCCACAGAAGCAGGTTAAGAACGGCACGTCGGTGAACATCAAGAAGAGCGCAAAAAGCGTGCTCGAAGTCATCTGCTACAACACGAAACTGAAGTATTACGAAAGCGTCATTTTGAGCCCGAGCTTTAAATACTCCGTTATTTACGGATAGGCAACTCCAGGCTCATCAATTGTTAAATCGACTTCCTCGATACCGCTGCATCAACTCGCTATTCTTTCGGGTAACATGCAGGCAAGAAACAACGGCGAAGTTGGAGCATGACCATGTTGGTAACTACAAAGGGGCGCTACGCTATGCGCCTCATGATCTTTATCGCAAACCATCCCGATCGTAAGGTGACATTACGCGAAGCTTCCGAAGGCGAGGGCATCTCGCTAAAATACCTGGAACAACTCGCCCACGAGCTCGTAAGTCATAAGCTGCTCGAAAGTTCACGCGGTCATGGAGGCGGATATCGCCTCGCCCGCGATGCGTCAGAAATCTTGGCTGGCGATATACTTCGGGCGGTCGAGGGGACCACCACACCTGTATCGTGCGCCGCGCTCGAAGAGGGCGGTGAGGGATGCCCGCGCGAAAACACCTGTTCAACTGTCGCGTTTTGGAGCGGCCTCGACCAGGTGATCGAAAGGTATGTTGATGGAACCACGCTTGCCAGCTTCGTGAACCCAGCTGGAGACGGGTTTCCCTGCACGAACGCATGACACCTGGGGCCTTCCCCAATAAGCCCGGGTAGTAACTAGCTTTTTGCGGCGAGTTTCTTCCAGTCGTCCATCCCGCCATAGAAGATATTCAGATCGAGATCCCCGTTATATCCCGTAAGTCGACCAGCGGAGGAATACTGGAAGATTGTCGGCGCAGACCAGGCGCCGTACCCGCTATCGTCGGTCCACGGATGGCGCTGATAACCGGTTGAGCTGTTGTTCGCATATTGCGCTACCCAAAGCTTGTAGTTCTTAGCTATGGGAGCCCAGTTATACTGATTCGTGGGATATTTGCTCATATAGATAAGGGGACGCACTTTGGTCCTCGCATAGACGCGGTCGAGGAACTTCTTCGCCCAATCTGGACCGAGTTTGAGGGCATCTGCCTCCCAATCGAGGACGAGAACCGCCTTGCCGATATAGGGCATTGAAGCGTTCACAAAGTAATCGGCTTCACTTGTGGCGGAATTCTTTTTTCCATACTCACACGCAAAATGGTAGAGCCCCAAAAGCTTTCCCGATTTGAGCGTGGCGTTGGCCATGGACTTGTAATAGGGATTCGTGTAACTAACACCACCGGTCGTCTTGATAATCACGAAATCCGCAAGCACTGAATAAAGATCGATACCTGCTTGCCAACTGGAGATATCGATGCCATTGAGCGTCTTTATCTTTTGATTGACGGTTGTTGTCTTGGCTTTTCCAGGTGCAGCAGCACCCTTCTTCACGAGCTTTGCCTGAATGGCGGTTATGGGATAGTTGAGGCCCGTGCTTCCAGAGGTTACACCGTTTTTGGCCCAATGGAGCCAGCCGTATCCCCTCACATAGGTGCGGTAATAGATGTCATATGATTTGGACAGCGCTCCGGTGAGCACTATCTGCAGCGCTTCGATGCGCCGACCCTGCACGCCAGTTGGGACACCATTGCGCTTCCAGCCCTGTGACCAGCCTTTATCGCGAATATAGGCACGGTACTTGACCCCGCCCGTAAGCTTGCCGGGATCCACTTTGAGGGCAAAGCCATCCACGACCTTTCCGTTTTTCGCCTTGCCGGCCGTCCGCCCATTGCCAACCCATTTTTGCCAGCCGGCGGTAGTCATGCGCGCCTCGTAGCGCACGCCGATCGTGCTCGTCTTTTTGCCGGCCGCTTCTTCGGTCTTAGGAGAGAGCAGCACCTGCATCGCCGTTGCATACGCGTCTGCCGTGCGCACGCCGTTCACGGCCTTGTTCTTAGACCACAGCTGCCAACCATGCCCCCTGATATACAGGCGATAGAGCACATCGTAATGCTTGGAAACGTCCCCCGTAAGCCAAACGCGAACCGCCTGCACGGGCAGGCCCTTGCGGCCCGCCGTCTTGCCGTTTAACTTGACCCGGCCCCAACCGTAGCCTTTGTCATATGCCCGGTAGCGAATCGAACCGCGTATGCCGCTCGGTAGATTGCTGAGCTTCAGCTTGAAGGACCTGAGGCCCGCGGTGGTTTTTGTTCCCGCGACTTTCCCCGAGGACACCCAGCTTTGCCATCCGAGATCTTGCAGGCAAGGGCGCACCTTGACACCGATGCCAGAAACCACTGGTTCGGCCGCGCTCCCAGTGGCCCCATCCTTGTTAGCTACTTGCGTCGCAACGAGTGCATCGTCCGCTTGGGTGCCTTGCACACCGTGAGCGACGGCCGTATAGCCCGGAAGCGTTAGCAGGATGATGGCAAGCAGTGCGAAAACGCATGCGAACGTGGCACATGCAGACTTGGGAAGCGCACAAAGAGCACGATTACTCATAACGAACCAAATCCTTTTCTATGAGGATACGATCAAAAAACGTGGTCGTGCTATCGTAGCACAATTTGAGTTTATAGGCCTTCTACCTGGGATTTTGTAAACGCATCCCCAAACGATTACCACAGAGTGACACCACACCCAACATCTAGGGCACAGCAGAGCACGAACCAACTAGACTAAGGGTCTGTTGCTTTTCGTCACACTTCAAGCGCTTCTGCAGTCTCGAGCCAGATGAGTTCGAGATCGTCGAGCTGGGCTTGAAAATCGTTAATTTCCTGCTGTATGGCGCCGAGAGCTTGGAAATCCGTCGGATCGGCCTCGTGAAGGCGCTTGGTGGCATCTTCGATCTTCGATTTCATCGTATTCATCTTGCGCTCGGTGGACTGAAGGGTTTTCTTGAGAGCGCGCTGCTCAGCATTGGTGAGCCCGCTGGCGATCGTGCTCGCTCCTTCAGAACGAGCACTCTCGGAAGCTTTGGCGTATCCGGACACCCCCGACGTTGCCGATGCGGTCGACGTTGAAGACGGTTTTTGACTGCGCGCCGAATTAGCCGCACCAGCACGGTTCGATTCAGTCATCTCGTCAACTATCTTCAGGTACTCGTCGATACCGCCAGGCAAATGCCTTAAATGACCATCGATCAGGGCGTATTGATTATCGGTAACCCGCTCCATCAGATACCGGTCATGCGTAACCAGAAGCAAGGTACCCGGCCAACCATCGAGCAAGTCCTCAACGGCGGCGAGCATATCGACGTCCAGGTCGTTACCAGGCTCGTCGAGGATAAGCACGTTGGGTTCTTCGAGCAGGATGAGCATCAATGCCAAGCGGCGTTTCTGTCCGCCCGACAAATCGCTTACCGGCTCGTTCATATCCGCATTCGAAAACCCCAAGCGTTCAAGCAGCTGCTTGGGAGTCTGGTCGCGTCCGTCGAGCATAATCGCATGGCCAAAACGCCCGACGACTTGCCTCACGCGATCGTCGCCCGCCGCTTTGAGCTCATCGAGATGCTGCGACAGAACAGCGAACTTCACCGTCTTTCCCACTTTGACATAGCCCTTGGTTGGGCGTAGTTTTTGCTGGATGACGTTGAGCAGAGTCGTTTTGCCCGCACCGTTTTCGCCGACGATGCCGATACGATCACCTGGGCCGATGAGCCATTCCACATCGCGCAGAACCCAAATTCCCTCGTCTGGAGAATCTGCTGCTGAGTCTGAATTCGAAGCCGAATCCGTACTTGAGGAGCTAGGCGGAACGGCGCCTGATGTGGAGCTGCGTGCGCTGCTGCCCGGACGGCCGAATCGTACCGAAACGCTTTTCACGTCCACGACTTGCTTTCCGAGTCGCGTGATGGCCATTCGTTTGAGCTCAAGCTCGTTGCGCAGCGGTGGCACATCGGCAATAAGCTCTTGAGCGGCCTTGATGCGAAACTTTTGCTTGGTCGAGCGCGCCTGAGCCCCGCGCGCAAGCCAGGCAAGCTCGCGACGCAGCTTGTTTTGACGTCGTTCCTCGGTCACGCGCGCCACGCGATCGCGCTCAACGCGCTGCTGAATATAGGCCGAAAACCCGCCTTCGAACGGCTCGATGCGCTTATCATGCACCTCCCACATTGTCGTGCAAACCTCGTCCAAGAACCAACGGTCATGCGTGACAACGAGCAATGCACCCTGGCCGGGTCGCCAACGGTCGCGCAGATGATGGGCAAGCCAGTTGATGGCACGCACGTCAAGGTGGTTCGTCGGCTCGTCGAGCATGAGCACATCCCAATCGCCCACAAGCAAGCGCGCCAGGTCAACCCTGCGTCGCTGCCCGCCCGAAAGCGTCCCCACCGGTGTTTCCCACGCGATATCGCCCGCAATGCCATCGATAATTGAACGTATGCGCGCATCGCCCGCCCACTCATACTCGGGCATGTCGCCCACAATTGCTTGGCCGACGCTCGCGTCATCATCGAGCGCGTCGGTCTGTCCGAGGATACCCACGGTCACGCTGTTCGTGCGAATCACGCGTCCGCGATCGGGCTCCACGAGGCCGGCGAGAACATTGATGAGCGTAGATTTTCCGTCACCGTTACGTCCGACGATGCCGATGCGCTCGCCGGCATCGACGCCGAGCGAAATATCGTCGAACACCGTCTTGGACGGGTAATCGATTCCAACCTTTTCACAACCGAGCAAAAACGCCATTCGGAAAACTCACCACCAACGCATTCCCCATATCTGCCAACACGTGCACGCAGTGGCAGCCCTTCCCTATATTACAGGCGCGAAGCCACCAAATCGCCCATCTCGGACGTTCCGACCACGCGCTCGGCAGGCGTCTCCGCATTCGCGATGTCGCCGGTACGCCAGCCCTCGTCGAGCACGGCCATAATTGCCCGACGGATATCGTCTGCTGCCTCGTTCATGCCGAACGAGTAACGCAGCATCATTTCGACCGACATGATCTGAGCGAGCGGATTTGCGATGCCGCGCCCAGCAATGTCGGGCGCGCTTCCGTGCGTGGGCTCGTACAACGCCGTGCCATCGCCCAAGCTCGCCGAAGCGAGCATTCCGAGCGAACCGGAAAGCTGCGCAGCCTCGTCCGACAAGATATCGCCGAACGTGTTTTCGGTCACAATCACGTCGAAATCTGCCGGGCGCCTGATCAGCTGCATAGCCGCGTTGTCCACAAGCATGTCTTCGAGCTCGATATCGGCATAATCCGCCTCATGGACGCGATGCACAACCTCGCGCCACAGCCGCGACACCTCGAGCACGTTGGCTTTGTCGACCGAGCACACCCGCCCGCGGCGATTGCGCGCTGCGTCAAAGGCTTGACGTGCGATGCGCTCTATTTCGTATTCGCGATACTCCATCGTGTCATAGGCGCGTTGACCAGAAGAGCCGTTCGCGCCGGAACCAGGCTCGTCGAAGATGCGCTCCCGCTTCCCAAAATAGAGCCCGCCCGTCAGCTCCCGGACAATCAGCAAATCGACGCCTTTCACGATTTGGGGCTTGAGCGTAGAAGCATCTGCCAGCGCGTCGAACACCTGAACCGGACGTAGATTCGTATACAACCCCAATTGCTTTCTTATTCCCAAAAGTCCCTGTTCGGGCCGAGGTTTTGCGGGATCAGTCGTATCCCATTTGGGGCCGCCGACTGCCGCGAGCAACACCGCATCCGCCGCCTGAGCGCAAGCGATTGTCTGGCCGGGAAGCGCTGTCCCCGTCTCGTCGATAGCGCAGCCGCCGATGAGCGCCTCGTCATACAGAAAAGCCACGTCGTAGCGTAGCGCAAGCGCGTCGAGCACTTTGCGCGCTTCGGCCATAATCTCGGGACCGATGCCATCGCCTGCAAGCAGGCAAATTCGATAGTTGCTCGTCATGTAGGCTCCTCGCTTTCTCAGGATTTCGAACGGACTCGTCCCAAAAGCTGCTTCACGACACATCTAAGAAATCGCCCGCAAGCACATGCCAGCAAACCTCCGACTGTAGCGGGTAGACGCACGCGAGCTTCTGGCCGTTGCGAACGCATGCGCGCAAGCCTCGAGTTGTACCAAGCGGATACACGAGAGCTTCGAGCCGTAGCGGACAGGCGCGAAAACGCAATCCTCCCCCAAATGAACCCGCGAGCTTTCGAGCGTCGAAAAGCGGCTTCGATAAGACTTTTGACAGAATCCCATCTCGTTCATTACGACACGCTCAACGCACTGCAGAGTGCATCGAGCAATGTAATCGCATAATGCTGCATGGACCGCGATTCACCAGCGTCTTCCCACGATCTGCTCGGCAGCTCCACGATCATGCGCGGACCCTTGTTGCGGTATGCCGCGCTCATGGCCGGCACCATGCGCAACGCAAGCGTTTCGTCCGGATCGAACGCCACGCGCGGCACGCGCTCGACAACCAGCTGCTCGCCTGGAAGTACCAAGTGCACGAGGAGCATCGTCTCGTTTGGCGGCACAAGCAGCGAATCGGCGCTCACGATTTTGGAAGACGGGTTTGTCGCGAGCGAGAGGTTGGACATGCGCGACGCGACGCCACGCGTGAAATCGTCAGTGCCAAACAGGCAGAGCGCGTTTTTTTCCAGCACATCGGCGGCGCGGGCAAAACCGAGGTTCATCGGCCGCTGAAGAGGCTTTTTGCCCTGCCAAGAGTGGGCGAGATTGCGAATGGCCTCGTATGTGTATGCGCCGACGATGCCATCGGAGGGAAGACCCATATTGCGCTGGAATTTGCGCACGCCGTCCTCGGTGAACGCACCGAAAATGCCATCCTCATATCCCGTCGGGAAGCCGAGCGCACCGAGCGCTTGCTGCAATTCGAGCACATCATGACCGTGAAAATGGGGCATTCGCAGGTACAACGTGCGATCGCCAATGTGATATGACGCATCTACCAGGGCAGACCATGTCTTATCGTCGACTTTTCCTCCCTGGCCGAGGTCGTTTTGGGCCCGAAACGCTCGGACGGCTTCAGCCGTGGCCTCGTCGAATACGCCCGTCACATGCACCTGGTCAAGCACGCCAGCAGTCACGAGACGTTGCTGCACGTCCTCGACCGCCGCGCCGGTATCACCTAATTGTATGGTTCTCATCGCATTCATGCGGTCATGGTACCACAGCAAGTTAGGGCGAGAAAAGGCGCGTGCGTTTTTCCATCAGGATGAGACAGCCCGCGCCCGCCGCCCGGTCAGTTTCCGGGGGTCTAAGAGTCGCATTCGCGCTTGTCCTCGGCTAGCATGATGATGATTTGAATGCAGTGCATGCGGAATCGCGCACGCGCCTCCCGAACCCTCGGCAACTGACTGGGCAGTAACTTATAGCCCAGCAGGCCGATGCGGCGCTTAGAGATTGTCGCGCACCCATTGGATGTTGCCATTCACGGTGGCAATGAGCTCCTCGGTTGAGTCGAATTTAATCATGGGACGCAAGAATTCTATGAACTCAACAGTAATCGGGCGATCTACCAGGTCGCCTGCAAAATCAAGGATATGAACCTCCACGTTGGCCGAACTCGTCGCCTCGAATGTGGGAGAAACGCCGACAGACACCGCCGCCTTGTAGCGCACGCCGTCAACGATGGCATATGCCGCATAAACGCCTTCGCCAAGAACACGATCATGTGGTTTAACCTGCAAGTTTGCTGTTGCAAAACCGAAACCCGCCCCTTCGCCGCGCCCGCGCTGAACGGTTTCGCGCAATGCGTAGGGTCTACCAAGCAGCTCAGCCGCCTCCTTGACCTTGCAATCGAGCAGAAGCAGACGGATTCGCGTGGCCGTGATGGGTTTTCCGTCCGCGCTGATCAGATCATGCGCATGAATCTGGCAGCCGACCTCTGCACCCCATCGCTTCAGCGTTTCGACCGTCCCCGCCGCGCGCGCCCCAAAACGAAAGTCCGAACCCACGTGCATATGGGCAGGCGCACCTTGCGAAAACAAATGCTCCAAGAATTCGAGTGGTGCGCTCGAAAAGAGCTGGGGCGTAAACGGCAACACGAGCACATCGTCAACACCCAGCGCGGCAAGCTCCTCGATACGGTCGGCGTTGCGCATGAGCTTTTTGAGCCGTTCAGGATGAAACACCTCATCAGGATCAATATCGAAAGTAATCGCCATCGACTTGCTCGTCGGCGAATCGCTCGTCGCTATGGCGCGCTCAAGCAGAAAGCGATGACCCCGATGCAGGCCGTCGAACACGCCAAACGCACACGATGTGCCTGCAAGCAGGCTCTGGTCGAACGTTTCGCCAAACGTGTACACTGCCATGTCCAGACTCCTTTTTCGTAATGAGTCTTGCCCCAGGGGCGAAACTCATGGGCGCTCGGCGCAGGCCGCCCCGAATGAGTCATGCCCCTGGGGCGAAACTCATTTTGCCTCAGAGATGCGGCTCATCCCGAATGAGTCTCGCCCCAGGGGCGCGACTCACCCATCGTTGCCGAATGCCGAATGAGTCATGCCCCAGGGCGCAACTCATTCGGGAGCGACACGGCTTGTTGCTATGCCGAATTTTCTGCCTTTAACAAACTTTTGAAAGTATAGCAAAGGTGAGACAATAGGTGAGCCAATGGGATTGCTCCCTCAACTCATCGAAAGGCCTGATATGAATACAACGAGCATCCTCTTCGTTTGCCACGGAAACATCTGCCGCTCAACCATGGCGCAAAGCGTCATGCAGCATATGGTCGATGAGCTGGGACGCAGCGAAGATTTCCTCATCGATTCTGCTGCTACAACCTATGAAGAAATCGGCAACCCAATGTATCCGCCCGCACGGCGCAAGCTTTCTGCCGAAGGCGTGCCGATTGTCAACCATCGCGCGCGACGGATAGATGCCAGCGAAGCCGACGCCTGGGATTATATCGTCTGCATGGATGAGGAAAACATTCGTCATTTGCGTCGTATCCTCGGAAACGACGGCATGGGTCACGTGACCAAGTTGCTTTCGTGGGCAGGCGTTTCGCGCGATGTGGCAGACCCATGGTATACAGGCGATTTCGACGCAACGTACCGAGATGTCATAGCGGGCTGCAACGCTTTGCTTGAGCATATCGCCGGGCATCGCGCATGAAAACACCTGGAAGGAAAGGCGCGCCTGCGCAAGAGGCATTCTTGAATCATCGCAAGCCGCATAAGCCTATGATCTGGCAAAACGGAAAAGGCATCGGACCCAATAAGGCTTCTGGGCACAAAGGCGGCATGGGCCGTCAAGGATCCAAGCGCGGCTGATGCGTTGGGGCTTATTCGCAGCGCACTATCTCCGGATATAGATCCCAAACGTGTTGCTAAGCGAGACAGCCTTCGCAGATGGGTCTAGCCCCGCTTCGCACTCGCAAGCTTGTCGATGTCATTCGCAGGCTTGCTCGAACCCTTTATTCGATTCCATGTCGCTGTCAGTTATCGGAACTGGTTGATGTCTTTCGCGAGCTTGCGATTGTGACGGTCGATATTGTCAGGCGCATAGACTCGAACGCTCGTGGCAACGAATGAGACATGCTCGTCGGACGGCGCAACGGGAACGACAAGGTAGCCATCGGCATTTGCGGCGGCATCAACAGCATGACCCGCAAACGCGCCAACCGAGGAAATGTCGAATCCGGCAGAAGCAAGCCAGGTCATGAGGTCTTTTCGGAAAGGAGCCGCCTGCACGGCATTACCGAGCTTTCGTGCCTCAGCTACGACGGTCGCATCGCGCGGACCTGTAGCAAGAACGGTATCGCAAACGAGCAGCCCACCCGGTGCAAGCACGCGGCGAATTTGCGAAAGCACTTGAGCTGGATCGCGCATCAAATTCAAGATGCAATTCACATACACGAAATGCGCAACGCCCTCGCCTACAGCCTCGGCCATCAGCTCGGGAAACGCCTCCACAAACTGCATGTTGCTCTGCGCAAACCCGCACTTCTCGACCGAGCGCGCCTCGCCTGCTCGGGCGGCTTCGAGCATGTCAGCACGCCATTCGACGCCGATCGACCGACCTTGCTCGCCCACTTGCTCCGAAAGCTTGTAGACACCCTTTCCCTTGCGGCAACCCAAATCAATAGCAGTTTTGCGTTCAAGCTCCTTCGGTATGGACATCCTGCAAAGCGCATCCCAGCCATGCAGGTCGGGCAGCGCATCGTAATAGGCTTTGAGTTCTTCGATTGTGTAGTTCATAGCGTCACTCCTTGTTTAAAGACGGGCTTTCACGATAGTTCCGATTCGCGCAGCGTGCCTGCGAAAAACGCCCTCATTTTTTGGCCGC
>CADBQL010000045.1 GCA_902796815.1 uncultured Coriobacteriaceae bacterium
TCCCATGTTGTACACGATGGCCATTCCGATGCCTATGAGGAAGACGAATGGAGCCAAGAACGTGTCAGTGCAAAAAAGCAAGAGCAAAAGCGAGCAGGCGACCGCGACAGCAACGTAGAAGGGCTCCTCGTGGTCTGCGATGTTCTTCAGGTCGAGGACGAAAGCGCTCATGCCACTCACGTACACGTTCTCATCAGCCAGGGACCGAATTTGCTCGACGGCGTTCAACGTGCTTTCGGCAGATGTCCCCTCTTCGAAGAATACGGCGATCATCTGGGCATCGCCGTTCTTTAGTTTTGAAAGGTATTCATCTGGAATGGCCTGTTCGGGAATGCGCGAATTCTTCGTCAGCTCCGCATAGCTCAGCGCCGTGGCGACGCTGGGAACGTCTTCGATTTGCTCGGTGAGGTCAGATACCGACTTGTTGTCCAGGCCTTCTGTGACTATAAGGGAAAAAGCCCCCTTGCCGAAATCTTCTTTGAGAATGTCTTGGCCTTTGACGGTATCGATCTGTTCGGGTAAGTATGTGAGCAGGTCGTAGTTTACGGGCGTATGAAGATAGCCCCATGCCGATGGGATAAGCAACAGTATCGCAATCACGAGGATTGCTTTCCTCAACTTAACGACCGCGTTTCCGAATGACCTCATGTGCGAACTCCGAAAAAATACAATATTTAGTGGTATTAGCACATGTTACGTACGATGTTTAGCGTAAAAAAGTGTCAAGTACCAATCGATGCCCAATTTTTGTGCACTAAGGTGAAATTGTCCAAAGATTAGCCACGGTTTACATATTTTCTTCAAATGGAAACCCAGACGTATGGCAGGAGGACGGAGCGCGTTATCTGAAGGCGTGCTACAAATCAAGGGCACCATGAACCCCATACGAAACGCCCCGCCCCTGAGGCTGTCCAACAATAGCCCAAAAGGGATACTCCCTTTTGGGCTATTGTTGGACAGCCTCCCCTGCCATGCGCAATTACCTCGGTATCACGAACGGCTATTTTCGATTGCGAGCTTCACCATGCCGTCGAGCAGGCGCGTGCCGTTGTCAATCAGGCTTTCAACATCTCGGGGAAGGCCTTCGCGCAAGATGTTGATGATCGCGCCCTCCATCATGCTTGCGAGCAGGAATACGAGATCCTCGAAATCCTGCTCGCTAAGCAATTCCTCGCCACATTGGCCCTTCACGTATCGAGTCATGTAAATCGATGCCGATCTGTAGAGGTAGTTCGTAAGCGTATCGCGGCTCACCGAGTTGTAAATATGGTAAATCGCCTTGCGGTTGTCGATGGCGAAGCGCGATGCTTCCATGAAACCTTGCCGCATGGTCGAAACATCTCGCACATCAGCGAGCATGCGCTCCTCTTCGATGGCGAAAAGGTTCTCGAGCAAGTCGTACACATCATGGTAGTGGTAGTAGAACGTGTTTCGGCTGATGCCGCACCTGGTTGTGATTTCGCGCACGGTTATCTTGTCAAGGGGCTGCTCGGCGAGCAGTTGCATAATCGCTATCTGTATCGCCTGCTCGGTAAGGTGCGACATAAAACACCCCACCCTTAGAGATGAATCGGCTCGTCGGTGATGGCTCCGTCTTCCATGGTGGCGTAACCGCCAACATACACATCCGTCGCCCTACCCGTTATTGTCCAGCCTATGAAACCGCAGTTTATCGCTTTAGATTCGAAATCCGACTCCTCGACCGTCCACGTAAGCTCCGGGTCAATGATGGTCAAATCAGCTCGGCAGCCCGGCTCGATCGCCACGCGCTCGATGCCGATGATGCGCCGCGGGTTTATGCTCATGAGCTCGACCATACGCTCCCATGTGATCTTGCCAGGACGAACGAGCTGGTCAACAACGAGACCGACGCTCGTCTCGATGCCCGTCATGCCGAACGGAGCGAGTTCGAACTCGCGCGCCTTCTCGTGATCGGCATGCGGGGCATGGTCAGTCACGATGCAATCGACCGTGCCGTCGATAACGCCGTCTATCACGGCCTGAGCATCGGCTGCCGTGCGCAGCGGAGGGTTGACCTTGAAATTCGTGTTGTAATCGTCGCCGATGCACTCTTCGGTCTAGAACATGTGGTGAGGGGTGACCTCGCACGTGACCCGCGCCCCATCGGCTCTTCCACGACGCACGAGATCGAGCCCATGGGCGGACGAGAGATGCTGGATGTGTATCGGGCAACCCGTGAGCTTGGAAAGCTCGATGTCGCGGCCGATCTGGATCTCTTCGCCTGCCGTCGGCCAGCCCTGCAATCCGAGCAGGGTCGAAGTAGCGCCTTCGTTTATCTGGCCGGTACCTACGAGGCCTTCGTCTTGGCAATGGCTGCTCACGGCCTTGCCGAACTGCACGGCGTAGTCCATCACACGCCGCATCATACCCGAATCCTGCACGCCGCGCCCGTCATCGGTGAACATGACGGCACCATGCGCGACCATGTCGCCCATCTCGGCAAGGGCTTCGCCTTTTTCGCCCTTCGTGCAGGCGCCCGAAACGTGCACGCGGCACTTCCCCACCTTGGCGGCCTTCGAGCGCACGTATTCGACGATTGCACCCGTATCGATGATGGGATTCGTGTTGGGCATGCAGCACACGTCGGTAAAACCTCCATGCGCCGCCGCACGCGTGCCTGATTCGATATCCTCCTTGTATTCCTGGCCTGGATCGCGCAGGTGAACGTGAATATCAACGAGACCTGGCACGACGATCTTGCCGCCCAAGTCGCGCTCGACTCCCTTCGCCATCGTCAGGTCATGCCCAACTTCTACGATCACGCCGTCGCGTATCAGTATTTCGCACGTTTCATTCAAGCCCACTTGCGGATCGATCACATGGGCGTTCTTTAACAGCAATGCCATCTCTTCCTCCTAGAAATGCCGATTCATTTTGCCTTGGGAAAGAATCGACTCGTTCGACTCATCACATGCCCTCTTCGGTACCGCCGAGCAGCAGGTAAAGCGCCGCCATGCGCACGAGCACGCCGGCATAGACCTGGTCGAGGATGACCGAGCGCGTCGGATGGTCTGCCATGAACGCATCGAGCTCGACTCCACGGTTGATAGGCCCCGGATGGCATATGATCGCATCGGGTCGCAGCAGCTTGTCGCGCTGCTCGTTGAGCCCGAACAGCATGCTGTATTCACGCAGGCTCGGGAAAGGAGCACCTTCGAGTCGCTCCTGCTGGATGCGCAGCATGTACACGACATCGAGTTCCGGAAGCGCCTCGTCGAGGTTGCTCGTCACAGCGTCGGCGCCGAGCACGGCCGGCACGGGCGGCAAAAGCGTGGCAGGCGCGATGAGCGTCACATGAGCGCCCATCGTCTTGAGCGCAGGCACGAGCGAGCCACACACGCGCGAGTGGTTGATGTCACCGACGATGCCGACGTTAAGGCCTTCGATCGTTCCCTTGTGCTCGCGGATGGAATACAGGTCGAGCAATGCCTGCGTCGGGTGCTGGTGCTTGCCGTCGCCGGCATCGATGACCGAAACGCCCGATTTCTGGGCGACCTTTCGCGGCACGCCGGCGTGCTTGTCGCGCACGACGATCATATCAATTTTGTAGGAGCACAACGTCTCGACTGTGTCATCGAGGCTTTCGCCCTTCACCGTGCTTGTCGAACTTCCTCCGAAGTTCAGAGTATCGCAACTCAGGCGCTTTTCGGCGATCTCGAACGAGCTGCGCGTACGGGTCGATGGCTCGTTGAACATGTTGACGACCGTAAATCCCTTGAGTACGGGAACCTTCTTGATACGCCGCTCGTTGATGGCCTTGAAACGTTCGGCCGTGTCGAGCAGGAGCGTGAGGTCTTCGGCGGAGTATTCGCGAATATCGATGAGATGCTTGTGATTGAACGCCATGGCTATTCACCTCCGAGCGGGGCCGAGCCAGCGCGCTTCCCAGCCTCGATTGCGAGAATCTCGACTTCCGATTTCCCGTCGGTTTCCTCGAGAAAGAGCCTGACGTTTTCCTCTTTGGACGAAGGCACGTTCTTTCCTACGTAATCGGCACGAATCGGCAGCTGACGATGCCCTCGGTCGATAAGGACCGCAAGCTGAACCGTTTCGGGACGCCCTATGTCCATGAGCGCGTCGAGCGCCGCGCGGATCGTGCGGCCTGTGTAGAGCACGTCGTCGACGAGGACGATGTTGAGACCGTCGATGTCGAACAGGATGTCAGTCGAATGCACCTCCGGCGAAACGTAGGTCGCAAAATCATCGCGGTAGAAGCTTATGTCGAGCTTGCCGAGCGGCACTTCCACCCCTTCGATTTCCTTGATTTTTTCGGCTAGACGCTTGGCGAGCAGATCGCCGCGCGTCACGATGCCGACGATCGCGACGTTTTGCGCCCCCTTGTTTTTCTCCAGGATCTGATGCGCGATGCGGGTGAGCGAGCGCTCGATCCCTTCGGCATCCATGACGATCGACTTGATAGTTCCGGTATCTGTCATACACCCTCCAATCTGCTTTGCGCAACCGCGAGGGAAGCGCCGTGTATGCACAGACAGACGCACGTTGCCGGCGATGGCGCAAAAAAAGCCCGCATCGCAGGCAAAGATCAGATGCGGGCGTTGAAATTTATTGCACGTTGATGAGCGCCACTCATCTGCCTTGCCGGTCTCTCTGTACCGCCTTAAAGGACTTGTGACATCATACACCATTGCACGGGAATGAGTTTCGCCCCAGGGGCATGACTCATTCAAAATATGTTACAGTCGCACAGACGCAAGTATGTTCACGATAATGATTGTTGAGTGGCCCTATGAAAAAGATCGTTCGCTTTTCTTGCCTATTCCTCATCACCATGCTGTTGGCCTTCGCGTTTAGCGCATGCGGTGGCTCCAAAGCCGAGCAATCGGATGCGCATGCGGCAACTCCAGCCTCAAGCAATGCGGCGCAGCATACCGACGAATACGATGCGGGATACGACGCAGGTTATGAAGCCGGCTACGATGCCGGATACGCCGCTGGGCGCAAGGCCCGCAGCGACGCAAGTCAAAGCTCTGCGAACTCGAGTGGCAATGCTGGAGACGACGATGGAGAAAGCTCGTCATACGCTGGATCGAACAGCGCTTCTGGTAGCTCGAATGCTAACGCAGGCGCTTCTGCCAAAGTCAATGAAAACGATGACTCGTATGCGCAATCCCACCTCAACGGAGACGATTACGCAACGCCCAACATCACGGTCGAAAAAAACGGCACCTACACCGATAAGGACCACGTGGCGCTCTACATCCACAAATTCGGCACCGTCCCGTCGAACTACGTGACCAAATCCAAAGCGCGCAAGGCCGGTTGGGTGAACACGAAGGGCAACCTGTGGGACGTGCTGCCGGGCAAGAGCATTGGCGGCGGTGGTTTTTCGAACGACGACAACACGATGCCCGATGCACCAGGACGGGAATGGTTCGAATGCGATATCGACTACGAGGGCGGATTCCGCAACGCCAAGCGGCTCGTCTATTCCGACGACGGGCTCATCTACTACACGGACGACCATTACAAGACGTTCACGCGTCTGTACTAGAACGCTAAGAGGTGCTGTTCATATGAGCGATTTAGAAGCGAAAAGCGTACGCATCATCGGCCCGCGCTGCGCAACCCAGGAAGACCTGCACGCCTATCTGCAGAAGAAGCTCGATTTGCCCGACTACTACGGCGGCAATCTTTCGGCTCTGGCCGATTGCCTTTCGGAAATGGGCGAGCCAGTCCACATCACGATCTGCATCAACGAAGATGACCTCGAACCCGGCATGCAAGCCTACATGATGCGTTTCGTGCAGGTCTGCGCTCGCGAATCTTTCGTCAACGAGAACCTGAGCCTGACCATCGAGCACTGGTAGCCTCGAAAAAAAGGCCGGGAATCTATTCCCGGCCTTTCACAACCATCATCAGGCTTAGCAGGATAACCCCGAAGCGTTTCCCTTACGACTCCATACCCATCTTAAGAGCTTGGAGGTTTTTCTCGACGAGCGCGGCCTTGCGCGGAGGAACCGCCTTGCGGATGGCAGCCTCAATCGTCTCGGGCGCGCAGAAGCCGGTTTCCTTGAAGAGCTTGCCGACAAGCACGATGTTAGCAAGGCCTTTGAGCTCAGCTTCTTCGGCCATGTTCGTGGCCTCGAGCGGGAAGATCTTCACATCATCGCGCTCGGGAATGCGCGTCACAAGCGACGTGTCGGCCAAGATCAGACCTCCGGGCACGACCGTTTCCTCAAACTTCAGAAGCGAAGGTTGATTCATAGCGATGAGCACGGTCGGATCCATGATCAGCGGGCTTCCGATAGGCTCGTCCGAAAGCGTGACCGAGCAGTTCGCCGTACCGCCACGCATTTCGGGGCCATACGAAGGCAGCCACGAGACTTCACGGTTTTCGATGAGGCCCGCGTACGCGATGACTTTTCCGGCGAAGAGCAGGCCTTGCCCACCAAAGCCGGCGAGTACGATTCGCATCTCTTCCATTAGCGCGTCACCCCTTCCGCAGGCGCATTGACACCGGGAACAGCTCCTTGAGCAGCCTCGACCTTTGCCTTAGACGGCAGCGAAGCGTGAATCTCGTCGAGCTGCGGATTCTGGGCCATCGCGATTGGGCACTCGGCCGCACGCGCCGCCGCAGCTTCAGCCGCATTGGCATAGCCTTCGGCCACGACATCGCGATACACTCCGAGCGGATAGTACGGCAGCATGTTCTCGCGCATCCACGCAAACGCGTCGGTCGGCGTCATGCCCCAGTTAGTAGGACAGGTCGAAACGACTTCAACGAGCGAGTAGCCGATATCGTCGATCTGGTTTTGGAAAGCCTTCTTGATGGCCTTCTTGGCTGCGCGGATGTTCTTCGGCGAGTCCACGCACACGCGCTCGAGATACGCCACACCGTCAAGCGAGCTCAGAAGCTCGCATACGCGCACGGGATAGCCCGCCGTCGTCACGTCGCGCCCGTACGGCGAAGTCTGCGTAATCTGATTCGGCAACGAAGTCGGCGCCATCTGGCCACCCGTCATGCCGTAAATCGCGTTGTTAATGAAAATAATCGTGATGTGCTCTCCGCGCGTCGCTGCATGCACCGTCTCGGCCATGCCGATCGACGCGAGGTCGCCGTCGCCCTGGTAGGCGAACACGACTTTGTCAGGATGCACGCGCTTCACACCGGTCGCGACCGCTGGCGCGCGTCCGTGCGCGGCCTCGAGGAAGTCGCAGTTGTAAAAGTTGTACATCATGACCGAGCAGCCGACCGGCGACACGCCGATCGTGTCGCCCTCGATGCCAAGCTCGTCGATGACCTCGGCGACAAGGCGGTTCACAATGCCATGCGTGCAACCCGGACAGTAGTTCGTCACGACGCGCGAAAGCGAATGCGGGCGCTCGTAGACGAGCTTTTCTTCGGTTTGGGCCATGCTAATCACCCAGCCCTTCGTTGATCGAGCGTATCTTTTCGAGCACCTCGGCAGGCGTCGGAATGACGCCGCCTGTACGCCCATAGAACTCCACCGGCGCGCGGCCGTTGACCACGAGGCGCACATCATCGACCATCTGGCCCATGTTCATCTCGACGGACAGGTACGCTTTGGCATGCGCGCACGTAGCGTCGAGCGCATCTTTGGGATACGGCCACAGCGTAATCGGGCGGAAAAGCCCCGCCTTGATGCCTTCCTCGCGCGCATAGCGCACCGCCGTGCGAGCAATACGGGCCGAAGCGCCGAACGCAACGACGATGATGTCAGCATCGTCGCAATCCGTGAGTTCAGCCATCTGCTCGTTGGCCTTGATGACCTCGTAGCGCTCGAAGCGCTCGAAATTCGTGCGCTCAAGCTCTTCAGCGACCAGGTACAGCGAATTCGCGACGTTCTTTTCTCGCGCGTTTCCGTGACCGGTCGTCGCCCACGGCTTCTCGGGCAGTTCGGTCTTAGGCTCGGGAAGCTCTACCGGCTCCATCATCTGGCCGAGCATGCCATCGCCAAGAATCATAACCGGCGTGCGGTACTTATCGGCAACATCGAAGGCACCATAGGCCAGATCGGCCATTTCCTGCACCGTCGAAGGTGCATAGACGACCATCTGGAAATCGCCGTGGCCGAGAGCACGCGTCGCCTGCCAGTAATCTGACTGGGACGGCTGAATCGAGCCGAGGCCAGGACCTCCGCGTTCGATGTTGATAATCAGGCACGGCAGGTCGGCGCCAGCGATGTAGGAGACGCCCTCGCTCTTGAGCGAAACGCCCGGCGAGCTCGATGACGTCATCACGCGTGCGCCAGCGGCAGAGGCGCCGTAGACCATGTTGATGGCTGCGACCTCACTTTCGGCCTGCAGATACGTACCGCCCTCTTTGGGCATGCGCTTGGCCATGTAGGCGGCGAGCTCGGTTTGCGGCGTGATGGGATAGCCGAAGAAGAATCGGCATCCCGCGCGAATCGCGCTTTCGGCGATGGCTTCGTTGCCCTTCATGAGTACTTTTTCTGCCACGTCTATCACCTCCAAACCGTGATCGCGACATCAGGGCACATCGTCGCGCACGTCGCGCAGCCCGTGCACTGGGACTGGTCGATACAATGCGCGGGATGGTAACCCTTGTCGGTTATTACCTCTGCGTTGAGTTCCACGATGTGCTTGGGACAGACGGTCGTGCACAAACCGCACCCCTTGCAGAAGAACTCGTCGACTTCGATTCTCGCCATATGCTTCCTCTCGTCTTGCCTGGCTTATCGCTCAAGAATCGGTTTACCTATTCCCATGGCGTTTTAACATACATCTTAACAGGATAAATTGCGTCATTTTCCACGAAAGTATCGATAGACGAGCCTTCCAGACCCGCCAAATGCACAGGAGCCGTTATCGCAACGAGCGGCAATTCGCAAACGCCGGCAACCTGTCGCGCATGCTCAGCACCCAAACGAATCGTCTGGACATCGGTGGATGATTTCAGATGCGCATTGCTCACGAGCGCAGTCGCGCGCAAGCGGCATGCCGCCTCGATTTCGCGCAGGTTCTCGACTGCGTCGGCGGGCTCCTGAACGAGATTGCGAAAACGGTTGAGCACTCCGAGCATCGCGTAGTCCGTTTGCGCTATCGTACGCGCGTAACGCCCGACCGCAACCGAACCCGCATCATCACCGCCTACGTCCACGATGACGTAGCGTCCCGGCTTCGCAAGCTCGAGCGCAGGCGTTATCTTTCCCGTGAGGCTCGGAACATCCAAGCTCGTGCCCGCCTCCGCGAACACCGGAGCGATGAGCTCGACGCCATGCTCCTCGAGCACACGCCGCTGCTCGCTCGCCCTAAAATAGGGGTTCACGATGTCGAGGTCCACGAGCGTTACCTGGTTACCAGACGCCACCAAGTCGATGGCGAGGTTGACCGAAAAATTGGTCTTTCCCACCCCGTAATGGCCGACCACGAGCGTAATTGGCCGCAGCGCCTGCACGAGCCGCGAAGGTATCCTGTTCGTTGACTCCATTACATCCTTTCCATACTCAAGCAGTGGCAACGGCCAGCGGGACAGGGGGTGAGTCCCTCGTCCCGATAAAGAAGGCCGACAGAACAGGGGTAAGTCCCCCATCCCGAAAATGAGATAAGGGACTGTCCCCTCCATGAGGCAAGGGACTGGCCCCCGCCTCATTACACGAGGCCGTCGATGTTCTTCTTGGCGTCCTCGTCGCGAATGGCAACACGGCGAATCTTGCCGTTAACCGTGCGCGGCAACTCGTTGACGTAGTCGATAATACGCGGGTACTTGTAAGGCGCGGTCTGCTTTTTGACCCATCGCTGCAGCTCGCGGGTAAGATCGTCAGTGCCCTTGAACCCATCGGCAAGGACGATAGTTGCCTTGACGGCCTTGCCGCGCACGGGATCAGGCACGCCAGTGACGGCGCATTCGCGCACGGCTTCGTGCTCGAGCAGCACGCTTTCGATCTCGAACGGGCCGATGCGGTAACCACTTGACTTGATAACGTCGTCGTTGCGCCCGACATACCAGAAGTAGCCGTCCTCGTCGCACCAAGCCGTATCACCCGTGTGATACCAGCCATCGTAGATTGCCTCGTCGGTTTTCTCGGGGTTGCGGTAGTATTCCATCATGATGCCGGCGGGATGGCCTTCCATCTTGATGCATATCTCGCCAGTCTGACCGGGGTCGCATCGCGTCCCGTCATCACGCTGAATCTCGGTCGTAAACAGCGGCACGGGGCGGCCCATCGAACCGGGGCGCGGCGTCGTGTTCGTCAGGTTGCCGATCGTAAGCGGAGTTTCGGTCTGGCCGAAACCCTCGAAAATCGTGAGCCCGGTCGTTTCTTTCCAGAAATTGAAGACATCGGGATTGAGCGCTTCGCCCGCCGTCGTGGAATACTCGAGCGACGAAAGGTCGAATTGGCTGAAATCCTCCTGCATCATTAGGCGATACATCGTCGGCGGGCAGCACAGCGTCGTGATGTTGTACCGTTTGATCATCCCCAGGATCTCAGCCGCGTTAAAGCGATCGAAATCGTACGTGAACACGCACGCTTCCATCATCCATTGCCCGTAGAACTTTCCCCACACGGCCTTGCCCCAACCGGTATCGGCGATCGTGAAGTGAATGCCGTCCGGACGCACGTTATGCCAATGCTTTGCGGTCATCAAATGCCCGATGGCATACGTCGAATCGTGGAGCACCATCTTGGGATTGCCCGACGTTCCACTCGAGAAATACATGATCATGGGATCGAACACGTTCGTCTGCACGCTCTCGAACTCGTCGCTCGCCTCGCGCACTCCCGTATTAAAATCGAGCCAGCCGTCGCGCTCGACCGGAGCCGCACAGATGCCCTCCGGCCCCGAAAGGCGCGCGCCCACAAGCGCATCAACCGGCGGCTTGCCATTCTCGTCGAGCGGCGTGAGACCGCCACCTGCACCATTGACGAGGAAGAACTTCTCGACCGTCGGGCAATCGTAGCTCGTCATCGTAGACTCGACGATTCCCGCAATATCACCAACCGACGTGGCAATGACGGCCTTGATGGATGCACCGTTCAGACGATACTCGAGGTCGTGTTCCTTGAGCATGAACGTCGCAGGCACGATGATGCAGCCGAGCTTGGCAAGCGCGAGCGCCACGAACCAGAATTGGTAGTGACGACGCAGGATGACCATCACGAAGTCGCCTTTTTTGAGGCCGTGTTCCGCAAGGTAGTTTGCCGTCTTGTCGGACCAGCGCTTCATGTCGGCGAATGTGAACACGTGCTCCTCGCCTTCGGGATTGCACCAGACCATAGCCCTGCGTTCAGGGTCGTTCACAGCAATGTCATCGACGATGTCGTAGGCGAAGTTGAAATTGTCGGGATAATGAACGTCAAACGTCTGGAGAACGCCGTTCTCGTCATAGGTCTCATCGACGTAGCGCAAGTTTATGTTTCGCATTAATTAATCCTTTACGATTCGGGTCAGATATGCAGCGAATGCAAACCGCCCCGTCCTCATGGCTCAATGCTGGAATGAGTCATGAGGACGGGGCGTGAAACTCATTCGCGCGGCCTATGAGCTTAAACACATTTCGTGCCATTCGCTCGTCGATGGCGTTGCGCTCGGGCGTTGGTGCGCAACGCCTACGTAATGTTCTCGTCTTGCGGCTTCATCACGATTGCCATGAACACGCACGGCTCGCCGCCAATCGCGACCATGCCATGACCGCGGCCGGAATCGTACATGAGCGTATCGCCTGGGCCGAGCTCCTCGACGTGGTTTTCGTACGCGAAGCGCAGGTGGCCCGAGATGATGTAATCGAGTTCCATACCCTTGTGATACGAAAGGTGAATAGGCTTATCCTGCTCCTCTTCCAGATACGGCGCCGTAACCAGGAACGGCTCGGCGAGCTTGTTCTGAAGACGCGGCGCCTTGTGCAGGTATTCGAAGCCTGCGCGACGCTTGATCGAAAGGCCTTCACCCGCTCGTACGAGTGAATAGCCGCGCAGGTGAGGCGTCTCGCCAGTGAGCAACTCGATGACGTCGACCCCGAGCACCTTGGCGCACTTGTAAAGGAATGTGAAAGAAAGGTCCTGGTCGCCTGACTCTTGAGCAGCGTATTCCGCCACGGTACGCCCCGTCGCGTCCGCCATCTCCTGCATCGTCAGGTCGCAATCCTCGCGCAGCAACCGGATACGCTCGGCAACTTCCTTGATGTTCGGCTCTTCCATGCCTGCTCCTCACTGTGCAATTTAATTGCTGAAATATAATCCTTGCAGCCAGCATCTGCAAGTCCAAACAATTCCTCGCGCGATGTTTCACACGCTCGAAACATTCACCTACAACGTGCCGCACCCTCAGCATGAGTCGCGCCCCTGGGGCAA
>CADBQL010000046.1 GCA_902796815.1 uncultured Coriobacteriaceae bacterium
TGCGGCGTGCGAGCACGATGCGCGCAATCAGCAGCGAGAGTTCATAAAGCCCCAGCAAAGCTGCGAACATCAAGATCATCGTGATCGGGTTTGCGTCAGGTGTGACCATGGCCGAAAAGACCATGAGGCCGACGTAGACGAAACGCCAACTCGAGCGGAGCTTCCGGTAGGGTACGATTTCGAATATCACGAGGTAGAAAATCAGAATCGGCAACTCGAAAGCTATGCCGAAACCGATTTCGAACTTGATGATCACATCCACATAATTCGCGGCATTGGGAAGCACCGACCCCAAGCCGGTCACCTGGTCGGTCAGCCATGCGAACGCCGGATGCAAGATGATCAGATAGCAGAACACCGTCCCAATAATGAACAGCACGACGCCAGCGACGAACGTCGGTATAAACCACTTGCGCTCACTAGGCTTCAACGCCGGAAGGAAAAACGCGAGCAACTGCCAGAGAATCACCGGCGAGGTTGCGACAACCGACATCCAAAACGCTATCTTGAACTTGACCGTAAAGGGGTCGAGCGCATTGATAAATTGGAGGTCGACCGTGCCGTTCTCGTTTTGAGGAAGGAACTCGGCGATGGGCAACAGCAGGAACTGGCCGACCGTACCTGCGGCCAGATAAAACACGCAGCAGCCCACAATTAGCACGACCACGATGCGCACGAGGCGCATACGCAACTCGCCAAGATGCTCCATCAAGGGCATGCGCGCAGGTCCGATAGGCATTACGCATCACTCCCCTGCGCCGTAGATTCTGATGCAGCCGGCGCCTCCGCAGACGTTTCACCATCAGCAGACGCCGGCGAAGCGGACACTTCCGCAGGCGTTGTCGTCGAGCTTGTGCATGCCGACTCTGCAGCAGCTTGCTCGGCGGCAGCTTTGCGCGCCGCGCGCTCGCGTTCGTAACGCGCTTTCCGCTCAGTGAAGCTCTCACGGCGCGGCTCTCCTGTACCACCATCCGACACCGTCGCCGACTCGGCCTTGGACTCGGCACCAGTTGCGCTTTTCACACTTGCATTCGCTTGCGAAGACGGCTTTTTCGCTACCGAAGAGCCAGCGGGACTAGCCTTGGTCGCCTTAGCGGATTCGGATTGCAAAGCGCGCTTTTCTTCCTGGTGCTTCGCAAGTTTGTCAAGCGCCTCCATCGGGTCCTTGAAAGGCTCGTCGGAATTGGGGTCATAGATGTCCGTTGACTTTATGACGTCGTTCATTTCGTCCTGAGCCTGGCGGAACCGTGCGATGCCCTTGCCAACCGTGCGCGCAACCTCGGGCAACTTCTCGGGCCCGAAAATCAAAAAGCCAAACAGCAGTATGATGAAAAGCTCAAAGCCGCCTATGCCAAACAAGTTCGGTCTCCCTTACGTCAGCTTATGCGCCACCGCCGAGCACGGCGAGGCCAATGGTGGGAATGCCCAATGCCAAGACCAAGATAACGCAAACGACGATCGTGAAAATTTGCTTCGTACGATCCTTGCGAGCTTTGGCCTCCTGCTCGCGCTTAGCGCGCTCTTCTGCCGCTTTGATACGCGCCTCGCGCTGGGCGGGCGTCATTTTCTGCTTCGACTTCTGTTGCTTTTTCGACATGTCGCTTCCTGAACTTCCTGCAGGCATTTTACAACCTGCATCATAGTGGCTGGTTTGCATACAGCCTCATATCTTAGCACCCACCATAGCCTACTCGCCAAAGTCCATATGGTATCCGCGAGCAAAACACTCTATATTGAGTCCGAAACGCATTTTGACCTACATAATGAGTTTTGCCCCAGGGGCGATACTCATTCCCGATGAGTTTTGCCCCAGGGGCGAAACTCATCTATACTGAGTGCCATGGATGAGAAAACGCATACGCATACCATCGACACCGCAACAGGACTCGAGGCGCCAGCTGAACTTTCGACCGAGCGCGTCAAGGCGGTGTTTTCGCAAATCGCACGTAAATACGAGCTGTTCAACGCCGTGTCGAGCTTCGGTGCATACCGCCGTTGGCTCGACGGCATGATGAAGCAGGCACCCATCACGCACGAACACGACGTGCTCGACATTGCTGGTGGCACCGGCGACGTTTCGCGTTGGGTCGCGCGGTCGTTGCGTCCCCGTCACATTCAGTGCACTGACCTCGTACCCGAAATGCTCGAAGTTGCACGCATGCATCACGCCAACGGGGATTTTGGGAATACGCCCATCGACTTCGACATTGTCGACGCGCAGAACATCCCCTATGCGGACCAAAGTTATGACGTCGTAACCATGGCTTATGGCATCCGCAACATGCCAGATCGTCCGCGCGCGCTTTCTGAGATGTACCGCGTCATCAAACCCGGTGGCGCACTCGTATGCCTTGAGTTCTCGACCCCGCCCAATCCGATTTGGCGGCGCTTGTACTTGTTCTACCTCAGGCACCTGATTCCGTTCTGGGGCGGCCTGATAACCGGTGACAAATCGGGCTTTGTCTACTTGTCCAAATCCATCCAAGCGTTTCCCGACCAAAGGGGCCTCGCCAAGCTGATGGAAGAAGCCGGTTTCCACGATATCACCTGGAAGAACTACACCGGCGGCATCGCCGCAGTCCACGTTGCCCGAAAGTGAGCTACGCCCCAGGGGAGTGACTCACAAGGCGCATGGCCAAATACGCCGCAAGTGTGTGAAAAAACCGCATCTCAGCGCGCACATTCCCACACACTTGGCGGATATCCCGCCACTTCGGCCGACACTTGCGCGCTATCGCGCCACGGCCTTCAGGCGGCTGGCCCAGGAAAGCGCTAAACAGGAAATCTCCCTGCCGGGTCGTCGCAGGGAGTGCTGACAGAAGACGCGATTACCGCCTGAATCCACCCAGGGACGCAACTCATCACGAGACGGGTATACCGCTCGCAGCATTTACCGACATGCGTAGGCTTGCGCAATGGCGGTACAGAGCACGGGCAGGTCACCCGCTTCGAAGTGGTAGCGAACGCATTGGGGCTGATCGGGCCTATCGCCGCAGGGACGCTCAACACGCACGAACGTCGCATCAACCTCGCGTGCTCCTTGCAGAAGAATCGCGTAGGCATAACATGACGCTTGGAGCACGTGCTTTCGCATGAGCTCGTCTTGCGTCTCGTCAGTCCTACCGCCCGTCTTGTAATCGACGACGAGCGCTCGCTGTCCCTCACGGTCAAATCCCAGCAAATCGATTTCGCCTTCGAGAAATACCTGCCCGGCAACCTTTCGGTTCTCGATTGGCACCGAAACGAAGAACGGCACTTCAGCAGCTAGGTTCTCGAGCGCGCCCATAGCTGCAGCAACTTCGCTTGCAAACCAGCGGTCGAGCGCTTCTTCGAGCCGTGTTTTTGCCACCTCGTCCAAATTGCCCGCCAAGGCGAGTGCGGATATGCGCTCAGAGCCCGGCTTGACAAGGGCTGCCATACCGTCCGCACCACGCTCCTCGAAGGCGCCATCGCGATTTGCGTCAAAAGCGCCACCTCGCGTAACGACCGCATACTGCGCCAACCGGTGAAACGCCGTCCCCAAATCGGTCGCCTTGTCCGCATCAGCGCACGAAACGCCCGTATACGCCCAAGACCCATCGTCTTCGTCAGCCACGGCGACACGGCGATTTGACTCGCGCGCGCTCAAAGCGAAGTCCACTCCGTCGCCTTCCCCTCCAGACGGAGTCAAGCTCAACAGGAACATGGTCTCACTCGCACCTGAATCGGCCGATACGGCAAACGAAGCGGCAAGTTGGTCGAGGATATCGGACTCGTGCGACGCTTCCGCAATCGACGAATAGCTAAATACATCCTGATGCGCGGGAGCGTAGGGCACGCGTGCGGCATGAACCCTCTTGACAGGCGCAGGTATGATGAACGCATCGTTGCCGCTATCAGGCTCAACCTCATCGTTGGGCATATCTAAGACAGCATAACGCTGCTCGTCTGGCTCCTCTCGCGCTTCTTTAATTTCGCGGTCGCTAGCACCCGTTTTTTCGCCAGAACCTCCTTGCGCATCGCTTCCGCCTTCGGGTGCGGCTTCAAGCGCCACGTGCTCGACGAGCGCAGCTGCACTTCCTTTATAATCAAAATGCGAAATGCCCACGTCAAACCCTACCTCTTCACCTGCAAGCGCATCTACAACGGCGCTGAGGCAGCTTTTCGGCGTGGCGAGCGGATTCGCTTTGGTCCGCGTCCCCATAAGCGATACGACAAGCGCCTCCTTCGCGCGCGTGAGCGCCACGTAAAGCAAGCGCTTGGATTCTTCGTCATCCCCGATGCGATCGCGCTCGAACAGCGCGGCGCGCAACTCGAGCGCGCCAGATGCCGTGCGCACGGCATCTGCAAGCTCGTCTTCGTCCACGCGCCCTTCCATCATAGACGTATAGAGCTGGCCGACGTTGCCGACCTTTGCCGCCCTACCAAATGCCGAAGCGCTCTTTCCCAGATCGAGCGAAAGGTAGACGTTCCCGTCCAATTCGCATTCAAGAAGTTTCGACGTGTCGGCGCGCGGCTCCTTGAATTCCGCGACGGCGACAACGGGAAACTCCAACCCCTTGGAAGCGTGCACCGACATGATGCGCACGAAGTCGCCGCCGGTGGCCGAAAGGGCTCCTGGCGCCTCCTTGGCCTGCGCGAGCAACTCTTCGAATTGCTGTGCGACGCGGGCGGGTCCGCAAGCGGATTCCCGCTCGATCGAATCAACCATGCGAACAGCTTTGTACACGTTAGCCGCTGCCGCGAGGCCTTCCGCACCGCGCTGCTCCAGACGCCAAAGCCAACCAGAATCGATCACGACACGCATCACGAGGCGTGCGATCGTCGATTTTGCGACGCCATCGAACATATCACCCATGACGCGCGCCGCCATGACCAGCCGCACAGGGCAGCTTGCAGGAACCTCCCGCTTAATCGCCCGCACGCAATCCATAAGTCCCTCGTACAAGTTCTTGCGACGTATCGAGCTTTCGTTTTGATCAATCGCCGTCGTAAGCACGATGAGGTCTTCAGCGCAAAGCTCGAACAGAGGACCTGTGAGCACGTTGTGAAGCGTTTGCGTGCGAAACGGATTCGCCATAACCCTTACAAGGTCCAAAACCACATTCGCCTCGACGGTCGAAGCGAATACCGAACCGCCCGCAATGACGCAGGCAAGCCCGCGGGCACGCAATGCGCTTGCATACACGTCGGCCTTGGGCATGCCCCCGAGCAACAAGGCCATCTCGCCGGCCGAATGGCCGCGCCGATGCAAATCGGCAAACACATCGGCGATACGCTCGGCAGCTACTTCGCGCACATCATCTCGCAAGACCCCGCTGCCGTAGGCGTTGGAGGTCAGATGCACCTGGACACGCGGCACGTCTGGCGAGAATGGCAGCTTGACACGTGCTTCATCCCGCCCTGGCGCTAACGACATGAACTCGCCGCCAAACATCTGCGGACGCTCGAAAATGCGATCGACCAGCGCAAGCACATCTCGATGGCTCCTGAAATTATCGGGCAGCAAAATGACGTCATCGGGATCGTTGGCGCGCACCGATTCCAAGTGGCGCCGATAAACCGAGACGTCCGCGCCTCTAAAGCGATAAATCGACTGCTGAGCGTCGCCGACCGTGCAGAGCCTGCACGCGCCAGGCCCCGCGAGCTTCTTGATCATATCGACCTGCATCTGGTCGGTATCCTGAAATTCATCGACCATGATGAGCTGGAACTTGTCTGCATACAACGCGGCGATTCGCGGATGATTGGAGACCGCGTCGCTTGCCAAAACGAGCAAATCGTCGTTATCAAGCACGCCTTTCTGTCGTTTGAAGAGGCAGAACCTACGATATGCTTCGCGAGCGAGCGTTACGAGCGTCTCAAGGTGGCCAGATGCTGCCGCCAGCCTCAGCTCCATCACGCACATGTGCAACATGTCGTGCACTTGCGCTACCTGCTCCTTGTAGTCTGCGCTTCCCATCTTCTTGGGAACGGCCAGCTCGTCAATGCGCTCGAGCACCCACAGAGGATCGCCGTCGCTTTCTCCAGGCAATTCCTCTCGGATGCGCATGATGGTCGCGGTCGTCTCGGCCGCCCACGCCTCGCGCGCTTCATTGGGTTTTTGAGCATTGGCAAGCTCGACGAGCGCTTCGAACGACTCGAGCACGACGTCGAGAAGCCGCGCTGGATTGACCGTAGACTTAGGTACGATAAACGCGTCGAAGCCGCGTACGTTTCCGCCCGCCTTGGCCATGAGCTCGTGCAACATAGATTCCACCGACGTTGCGCCCTGTCCGGACGAACGCGCCTGATACTCCGAGAACAAGTCGTCAAGGGCATGTTGCCAGCGGGTTTGGTCGAACTCCTCCTCAGGTCCGAAAAGACCCGCCTGCGCATCGGCGAGAACCTCGTCTATCGCCCAATCGCACAGCATATTTTGAAGCGGTGCATCCGCCATCTTGAACGAAGGGTCCAAGTCGAGCTCAAGCGCGTGAGCGCGCAAAATACGAGCGCACATGCCGTGGATGGTCGAGACCCACGCCTCATCGACCTTGAGAGCCTCGTCGGGACGCCCCTGTGCTCGGAGCTCGGCTTTGATACGCGACTTGAGCTCGCCCGCCGCCTTGTTCGTGAACGTTATTGCGCACACGCGCTCCATCCCATCGACAGCTCCGCTCAAGATAGCATGCGCGATGCGCTTGGTTAACGTGAACGTTTTTCCAGAACCTGCTCCCGCTGCAACGACCAACGACCGATCCAGCGTATTGATGCACTTGCTTTGTCCGGGTTTAAGGCTCATGGGGCTACTCTCCTCGTTTCGGGCAATAGGCAACGGGGCAATACTTGCATACATCAGGTGAAACCGGGTTCGGCTCAACTCGCGCAGCTTCCATGCCGGCAATCGCTTGCTCCACGATCAGCTCGGTATGATCGAGCATCTCCTGGAACGGAAAAGCAGCATGCGATTGGATTTCCTCAGAAGGAGAAGGCGAAACGGCTGCACAGCGGCACTTATCGACGCGCGTTTCCGGCAAATCGGCGGCTTCGAGCGCGCGCACATCGAATGCGCCAGCACATTCGCGCTTTTTTCCATAGCCTACATAGAGCGCACCTACCACGTCAAGGCCAAGCAAACGCTTGACGACCTGGGCATACATACGGGCTTGAACTTTTCCGGGTGCAGCATCCGTCGCCTCCGCGATACGATGCGCCCCCAAAATGGAACCTTTGTAATCAATGACCACCGCGCGCCCTGAATCGTCGACGTCGATGCGGTCGACCGTACCGACGAAGGTATGTCCGGCATATTGGACCCCATCTTCGGGTTTGATGGCGTATTCCAGATACGCAGGACGAAAGCTGGGGAGAAAACGCGCTTCGTAATCCAAGAAATCCACGAGCTCCTCGATGCAAGCCTCGATTTCTCGATGTTCGATTTGGGTCGTAGCCACATATCGGCTCTGCCCCGCCTCGATGTCTTCTTGCGCATCCCTGATCGAAGATGCCACCTCGAACATGAGCTTTTTCGCCTCGCCGAGCGTTTCGGGCGTCACCTTGGCGTGGCCGCACGCTTGAAACCGCCGGTAAAACTCCTGTAAAACCGCATGGCTAAACGTTCCGCGCTCGAGGGGTCCAAAGCCTTCGTCGAGTTCCTCGACGCTAATCCTGTTTTGCGCAAACCACTTGTAGGGACACTCTAGATACGTTTCGACCTGCGAAGGCGAAGGGCTAAATCCCGGATTCGGCACACCTTCGGGCACGCGCCGAGGCAAAGCGACGAACCGCGCGGCGGTATGACCAAGATGGCCGAGCGTGCGCGCTCCATCGAACGCCTCAGTGGGCTGATGCGCATCACGGGGCATGCCAAGCGCGTTCGAGAACAGGAGCTCTTCTCCACGCTGAACCACCGTACCCATAAACGAAACGGGGATTGCAAACGTTTGGTCGAGATCGTCATCGGATGTCGCATCCTCGCGATACGAGTCGATGAACTCCTGCAACACCGCCGCCGGATACGTGGGCACCCCATCCCAATCGTTGAGAGGGCGCACGCATATCAGCTGATCGCTCGGAAGCTCCTGAAGTCCCGCGAACGTACGGCGCGCTCGGGCGAGCGATGTGTCATAGCGTGCAAGCCCCAGCTTGCCGAACAGCGTCGCCGCAGCATCATCTTTGTCTGCAACGGGAAAATCGTCCGAAGTCAAATCGCAGAGCACCACTTGCGAAGCCGCATTCGCTCCCAACTGGGCAGCAGCCGCCTGCGTTGTCACGATGACGCGGCGATCCTCCCCAGCGCCATCCGCGACGCTCTCGTACGAAACCGAAACGACCACCTGCTCCAACACCCGCACGCACGAGGACATAGAGGCACCGACAACGCGCGCGGCCGCCGTGCAGGACCGCAACGCAGCCGCTGCTCCAAGTTGTTCGGCACGCCATGCCGCGGAACGCCCCGGTTCGCTGAAGGCAATCTGCTCGAACACGCCCAACAAGATATCGGCTTGAGGATCTTGCGCCAACTCTTCGAAATGCGAAAACGTGTCGGACGCCAAGCAAAGATCACCAAGACACTCCTCGCGCCGCGCGAGCCTATCGCCACGCAAAGCTTTGTCTATCTGGATCGCTTGAATCCTATTGAAGCCCGAAAACGGCGGCTGAATGGCATCGGACAGGTCTTCTTTCGGCCAGGCGCCACCGGCAACGACCCCCTCGGCATCGTCGACGACGCGAACGAGCGCCAGGAAGCGTTTCCCGAAATCGGTCGAGGAAAACGGAACCTGAGCTTGCACGCATCCGCGCAAACCTTCGTCGGCTAGCCGCTGCTCGATATCCTTGTAGAGCGAAAGCGGGTCAGCACACGCTATGACCGACTGGAAGCGCCGAGCCTGAGCATCTACGTACTCGCTTTTTGGTTCGAAAGCGCATACGATATCGGCCACCAACGCAGGCTCGGCATAACGTCCCGATGGAAACGCAAACTTGACCTGCGTTCCTGATGGCGCACAGCTTATGCCCTGATCGCCCGGCGCAAGCTCGACATCGACTTCGAGCATCTCGCATACTCCAAAAAACTGCGCCATACGCCAATCGAGCGGAGAGGCGCATGCAACGAGCACTCGCATTCGCCTGGGAAACACGCATGCCGCACGACGCGCGAGATAGTCCGCCGCTTCACCGAGTTCCACGAGATGCGCCTCTTCGACGAGATCCTCATAATAGGAAATCCCCTTGCAAAACGCCATTTCGCGCAGCGTGAGATTTTCAACCACCGTTCCCTGGCGCGCCGCCTGTATCGCACCCTCAAATTCCCGCACGCCTGCTGCCGACTTGACGCACGAAGCAGCCAGTTTAACCACGCCGGGAGTGACCGTAACCGAGCCCTCCTGCAAGCTTGCCAATGCTTGATCATCGTCGAACGAGCATCGGCGCGTTTGCAGAATCGACTGGCTTGCTTCAGCTTGGCTCGGCGAACCATCTGCCGCACGTTCGAATGCCACCTGCATCAACGTCATGCGCTGAAGAGAATCTATGATCTTGCGCCCGTCACCATGCAGCTCCCACAAATCCGCAATCCACGCGTTGAACGTTGTCACTACCTGCGAGAACAAACCGCTTTTGCTCAACCTTGCATCACGTTTGCGCCAATACTCCACCTGAGCAAACGATGGAAGCAGCACGATATCGTATTCAGCCATATGCACTCGTTGCTCCTTGAAGATTAAGAGAGGGGCTCGCACCTCTTCTGCTTTTCGGAAACGTGAGACAGACGCCTGTCCCATAGCGCGCTTAGATAGGATGGGCAGCTAGAGACTATCTTGGGTCCCCGCCCCTCCCGATCGGATAGGACGCATCCCATTCCGCACAGACGGAACAAATGCGAATCCCTTCCCTATTCTGCAAGCTGACAAGCGTAAGCCGGGAAACGTGGCGACGCCACA
>CADBQL010000047.1 GCA_902796815.1 uncultured Coriobacteriaceae bacterium
GCAATCTTCTTGTAGAAGCTTTCGCTTCGGCAATTGAGAAGAATCGTCGGACGGTCGCCTGTACGCACGATGACGCGCGTGACGGGGCGTTCGAATTCGAGCGCATCTCCGTCAGCGAACAGCGAAACCTCGCGGGCGCTCGCAGAGCCTTCTGCCAGGATGACTTCCACGACATCGTTGTGCTCGGTAACAATGGCGCGCGATTTGAACGAATGCGGGGCAAGGGGGGCGACGATAATGCCGCGGTGGCTCGGGCCGACAAGCGGACCACCTGCCGAAAGCGCGTAAGCAGTCGATCCGGTAGCCGTCGAAACGATAACGCCATCGCCGCGCAGGTGGGCAATGCGATCGCCAGACACTTCGAGGTCAAAATCGACGATGTGACCCATTGCGCCACGTGCAATGGCGATTTCGTTCAAAGCATAAAACGTGCGCGGTTCTTCGGGCGGATTATCTTCGTCGCCTTCGCAGATGACCTCGACATGTAAGTTTACACGCTGTTCTGTGAATATTTCGCCCGAAAGGGCATCGGCTATCAAGGCGATCGTTCCCTTTTCGGTTGTGTTAGCCAAGAAGCCAAGGTGTCCATAATTGATACCCAAAAGCGGTGCATCGAGCGCGACGGCGAGGCGCGACGCGTGCAGCAACGTGCCGTCACCGCCGAGGGTAATCACGAGGTCAACGCGACTGCCGAGCTCAGAAGTCAAGCGGCGAGCCGCCCCTTCGGAATTGATGAGCGCACTATCGGGCAACTGGCTCACATCGATGCATGTGTAATTGATGCCCTGCGATTCCAGGTAAGCAATGATTTGGTACATCGCATCGAGCGTGTCGGCGTTGTTCTTGTTCGAAACAATTAATACGTTCACAGCGTTCAACCTCATACGTATCGGATGGGCGAAGCGTTTGCGCGCTCCACCATGGTTGTCATTTTGGGATTTCGAGTGAATCGAGCTCCTATTCGTGACAGTTGATTCATTATATACAAGCTAGAGGCCTTACAAGTCATAATCATGCGCTTTTGGCGAAAGAGGAAGCGTGCCAGAACAAACACATACATCGATTGCGGACGAGGCGTTGCGCCAGGAAGATCAGAAGTCCGATGCGGCTCCAACCGAAGAGCCAGAAGCGGCCCTACTTGACGAGCGCGCTGGTGCGGCTGTCGACGAGCAGACGCATGCGAATGTTGCCAAATCTACTGCGCTGATGTCGATTGCAACGCTCATGTCTCGCGCGACCGGCCTCGTTCGGACGTGGGCCATGGCGTTCGCATTGGGCAACTCGCTGATAACAAGTGCCTACCAGGTCGCCAACAATATGCCTAACGTCGTGTTCGACCTCGTGGCCGGCGGCCTGCTCGGTGCGGCGTTCATTCCCGTGTACCTGTTGGAGAAAGAAAAGAAAGGCGATTCGGGCGGAAACGATTTTGCCAACAACCTGTTGAACCTGACGATTATCGTGCTCGGTTTGCTCAGCATCATCTCGAGCGTGTTCGCGCCGCAGCTTATTGCCACGCAGACGTTTACAGTGGGCGAAACCGATGAGGTCGTTTCGCTTTCGGTCGCGTTTTTCCGCATCTTTGCTTTCCAAATCGTCTTCTATGGTATTAGCGGCATAGTGACGGCTGTGCTCAACGCCAACCGCGTGTACTTTTTGCCCGCACTGGCACCTGCGCTTAACAATGTGTGCGTAATCGTGTCGTTTTTCCTCTACATTCCGCTATCGGCCGTCGACAAGCAGCTTGCGATTTTGGTTCTCGGGGTTGGGACGACGCTTGGCGTTGCGGTGCAGGCTATCATTCAGATTCCGGCCCTGGTTAAGCAGGGCTTTAAGTTCAGCCTGCGCGTGAGGATCAAGGATCCGGCGCTTGTGGAGGCGCTCAAGATTGCGCTTCCTACCATGCTTTACATTGTGGGCACGCTCGTGGCGTTTTCTTGCCGAAATGCATTCTCGCTGCAGGTTGGCGAAAACGGGCCTTCGACCTTGCTTTATGCGTGGACCTGGTTCCAATTGCCGTATGGCGTCGTGTCGGTGTCGCTTACGCGTGCGCTGTTCACCGAGATGGGGGAGGCCTCCGCGAAAGAGGATCTGCCCGCCTTGCGCGAGCTTGTGAGAACGGGTTTGGCGGGAAACCTGCTTCTTATAATCCCGCTTTCGAGCGTCATGATCGCGTTGGCAATTCCGTTGATGGAGCTCTTCCAGGCGGGCGCGTTTGGCTCGGGGGATGTGACGTACGTTTCGACTGTTCTTGCTGCTTGGCTGTACTGCCTGCCGTTTTACGCTGTGCTCATGTTCATGTACAACGTGTTTGCCGCCATGCGCAGGTTTATGCGGTTTGCCGTGGTCAGCTGCATTATGGTCGTACCGCAGTGCGCGCTCTACTTCCTGTTGTGTCGCACGGAGGTGCTCGGGCTGACGGGAGTCCCGATTGCCGACATGGTCTATTACGGATCATGTTGTATCATTCTCGTCTTGCTCGTTCGCAAGATGATCGGCTCAATCGATTTGCTGTCGGTGTTGTGGCTTGCGGTGCGTGCGCTCGTGGCGTCAGGTATTGCCGCGGGAATTGCATATGGGCTCACGCTTGTTCTGCCAGTTGGAACGGGCATGCTCGGCGGTTTCATCCGCCTCGTGGTGGCTGGTAGCATCGGGCTTGCTGTGGCGTTTGGATTGTGTGCTCTTTTCCGAATTCCCGAGATGCATTTTGTGACCGACCTCGTCGGTAAGGTGACGAGGCGTCTTAAGTAAACGCATGGAATGCAGTGGCGAGTCGCCGCTTGGCTTCGCACCTGCGGATTCTGGCTTCAACTTGTCATCGCACAGGCAGAATTCCCGTCATAGAGATTTAACGATGGCATTTCTTCTATGTTTTTGCGGCTCGGCTATAATTAATGAGTTAGCACGAAGGGAAGAGGTTTTGCATGCCGCAGCGTATTGGTTTTGACAACGAAAAGTATATCGAGCTTCAGACGTCTCGCATTCGCGATCGTATTCAAACGTTTGGCGGCAAGCTCTATTTGGAATTCGGCGGAAAGCTGTTCGACGATTACCATGCCTCGCGTGTGCTTCCTGGATTCGAGCCCGATACGAAGCTGCGCATGCTCAAGAGCATGATTGACGAAATCGAGATCATACTCGTCATCAATGCGAATCACATCGAGCATTCCAAGGTGCGCGGTGATTTGGGTATTACATACGACGATGATCTGCTGCGCTTGATGGACGTGTTCAAAGGCTTGGGCTTTTACATTGGCAGCGTGTGCATTACGCAGTATCGAAACCAGCCAGCTGCCGATGTGTTCCGCCAACGCCTCGATGCGCTTGGCGTCAAGAGCTATCTGCATTACCCAATCGAGGGTTACCCCTATGACATCGATCGCATCGTAAGCGATGATGGCTATGGCAAAAACGACTTTATCGAAACGACGCGTCCACTCGTGGTCGTGACGGCTCCCGGTCCCGGTTCAGGAAAGATGGCGGTTTGCCTTTCGCAGCTCTATCAGGAACATGAACGCGGCATCGATGCTGGCTATGCCAAGTTCGAGACGTTTCCGATTTGGAATCTTCCGCTCGACCATCCGGTCAACATTGCCTATGAAGCGGCGACGCTCGACCTTTCGGACGTCAATGCTATCGATCCGTTCCACCTCGAAGCATATGGCCAGACGACGGTCAATTACAATCGTGATATCGAGATTTATCCGGTGCTCAAATCGATGCTCGAAAAAATCCTCGGAGAAAGCCCTTACAAATCGCCTACCGACATGGGCGTGAATATGGCGGGTCTTGCGATTAGCGATGATGAGGTGTGCCGAGAAGCTGCCAATCGCGAAATCGTGCGGCGGTATTTCCAAACGGCGACAAACGCGAAGCGCACGGGCGTCGGTGAGGAGAATGTGACCAAAGCCGAGATGCTCATGAAGAAAGCAGGCATCGACGCCGACTTGTCGCCTGCGCGCGCTGCTGCGCTCGCGAAGGCCGAGCAGTCGGGCGGTCCTGCGGGGGCGATGGAGCTTTCGGATGGACGCATCATCACGGGAAAGACGTCCACATTGCTCGGAGCTGCATCATCGGTGTTGCTCAACGCGCTGAAAGCGCAGGCGGGAATCGATGACGAACTCTACATCATCAGCGATTTGGCCCTCGAGCCGATTTGCAACTTGCGTACCGAGCAGCTCGGGCACAAGAATCCGCGCCTGCATCCGCGTGAGATGCTGATTGCGCTGTCCACCTCTTCGCTGACAAGCCCCATGGCCGCAAAAGCCATTCAGGCTGCAGGCGATCTGCGCGGC
>CADBQL010000048.1 GCA_902796815.1 uncultured Coriobacteriaceae bacterium
TAGTCGTTGAGCGCCTCGTATTTCGAAATGCCTGCCAACTCGCTGTAAATCGTACCCATGCGCGGAGCGAACGGCACGCGGTCGCCCTCCTTGAACGCCATCGCAGCAGCAACACGTGCTTCGCGTTTTTCAATCGTGTTCTCTGTTTGGTATGCCATAATCTCCCCTTTGCTCTGCGGCAGAATTAGCGGCCTTACTGCCACGTTTGAACTTGCATTTTTACTGCCGAGCATGGCAAAAAAGACCGCGTTTTTGCCATATGAAACCGGAAAGTGGAATCCGCATCCGCATACTGACAATTAGTAAACTTCTGCGCCCCTAGCGATTCAGGCCTAGTCCCATCCCCTGCCCGTTACCGAAAACCCTTGTTCCGGTCATGCTCCCATTGTAACGGTATGGGCATGCGAATTCCTGGACGAGGTGGAATCCGCATGCCGCAATGCGTACACACCGTTGCAGTCTCGTCGTTTTGGTGCTTGCAGGCGGGACAATAACCCGCTGCAAGCTGGGGGCGCAACTCGCCTTTGCATTTGCCGCAATTGTTGCAGGCATATCCGCACGACAATGTTGCTCCTTACCGAAACCGACGTAATCGTCCGCTATGCTCCGAGCGTAAAGAGCACGTAGTCCTTGTGCTCTTTGGCCTTTTGGGCCATCTCGTCGATAGGGCCGAATTCCATGCACTGGGCCTGGCAGTGCTGCACGCAGGTCGGCACTTTGCCAAGCGCCCGACGCTCTGCACACGTGTCGCACATGGTCGTCGGAGCAGCCAAGTAGCCGAACTGCCACTTGTCGCCAGCCTCATCCAAAGGCCAATGCCCCATGTCGTGAACGAGGATGCCCGACTGACCGACCGGCATCTTGTGCTCCATCTGGCAGGCGATTTCGCAAGAATGGCAACCTGTGCACCATTGGTAGTCGACGAGCAGCCCGTATTTGGCTGCGGTTCGCGCGTTCAATTCCTTCGGAGTTTGCATCTAACACCTCTCTCTTTCATTTCGGGACCCCGCTCAAAAAGTTCGGGTCCCGCTCGTTTCGGGTTTTGGAGCACCTTTGAGTACTCCGCACGTCATGGCCGTTTTTGCGTTACCAAAAAGCCGTTCTTTCAAAGCCGAGCAAATGAGCGCGGCTCCTCGGCTTCTATTCTTGACTGGCAGCCGCCTCGGCCATGGCCTCGCGAACGAGGCGCACATCCTCCATAATCTTGGCGCGCTCGTCAACGAGCTGCTGAATCGCCGGAACGCCCTTGCCATCGAGAGCCTGCGACAGGTAGCCGCTATCGACGCCGAGGAAGTAGCCATTCGTATCATCCTCGGGCGTGACCTTGTAGAGTTTCACGAGCGTCGTCTTGTAGTTGGATCCGAAGCCTGCCCTGCCAGGGATGCCGGGAAGGAGGTTGTTGATGTTGAGGTCATGCGAGTCGTAGAGCTTCTCGGGATCGCCCTCGGGATACCACCAAGCATGGTCGCAAGCGATGATCTTCGGGTTCTGGTAAATATTGGTGATCTCGACCTGGGACTTGCAGCGCCCATAAACGTTTTCGACCCAGACCCAGTCGCCGTTTTTGAGTCCGTACGTGTCGGCGGTTTCCTGGTTCATGTACACGCACTGGTCTTGCTTGAGGTTGCGCATACGCGCGACCTGGCGATGCTCCGAATGGAACAGCGACCAGGGACGGGCGCCGGTCGTGAGCACGAGCGGATACTCGTCCATGAGCTCGGGCGTCGAGCCAGGACCGGGAACGGGCTCCTCGAAGTAGGGCAGCGGATCCATGCCGGCATTGTCGTAGAACGTCGACCACAGCTCGATACGGCCGGTCGGCGTGTTGAATCCGGGCTGGCCGTCGGCGCGCAGGCGGCCGGTCTCGTAACGCTTGTAGCTGAATGGCAGGTACACCGGACCTACTTCGCGCATCTCTTCGAAGTTGTACGGAGTCTGAGCGCGCAGCATCGCGCCGAACATCTCGTCGACGTTCTCCCACGGCCATGCCTCGGGGTTGAAGCGCTTGCCGAGCATGAGGTTGATCTCCATGTCGGACTTGCACTCGCCGATTTGGCAAACCTTGTTGATGACCTCGCCGCGCTGCACGCCGTCGCCAAGACGGATACCGTTGCGCTCGGGGAAGGTCGCTGCCGGCAGGACCACGTCGGAAGTAGCCATGATGGTAGCCGTCATGAACAGGTCGACCGAAACGTTAAAGTCGCAGTTCATGAGGCCGATATACATCTCCTGCGGGTCGGCCGACATGCAGGAGAGCACATTGTTCTGCTGCAGCCAGGTCGCATGGATCTTGTAGGGCTCGCCCGTGGCCATTGTATGGCGCAACTCGTCGGGCTGGGCGATCTGGAAACCGAAGTTGAGCAGCGGATACGCATCCAGGCCGATGCGCTTGACCCAAGTCTCCTCGGGGCACAGCTCGCGTCCCCAACCGCCTGCATAGTTGAGAATTTCGGGCGGGGCGATGATGCCGCCGGGCACGTCGACGTTGCCGGTGATTTGGAAGCAAGCGACGATGGCCTGAGAGGCGGGCAGCGCTTCCTTGGTCATGTCAACTGCAACACCCCACTGCATCGTAGCGGGCTTGCTGTTCGCAAGGATGCGGGCTGCTTCCACGATCTTCTCTTCGGGAATCCAGGTAATCTCGGCAACGCGTGCGGGCGTGTATTCCTGAACGCGCTCGACGAGCTGATCGAAACCATACGTCCATTTCTCGACAAAATCGTGATCGTAAAGGTCTTCGTTGATGATGACGTTGAGGAAACCGAGCGCGAGCGCCGCGTCAGTGCCCGGACGGACGGGCAGATGCAGGCGTGCATGGGAAGAAAGCCAGGTGACTTTCGGGTCGATCATGACAACTTCCATGCCGCGCTTCATGAGGTCTACCACCCAATGGCCGTAGAAACCGTCGGAGTTGGCGCGCAGCGGGTAGTTGCCCCAGATGAACATAGTCTCGGGAACCTTGTACTCGGGATTGTCGTAGCGGTCGGCGAACTGCTGCGAGCAGTCGGCAACCCAGAACGAGCCGGCA
>CADBQL010000049.1 GCA_902796815.1 uncultured Coriobacteriaceae bacterium
AATTATTCGAAAAGGAATCGCTGGCAACCGAGGAATCCCTGCCGCAGGATGCACGTGGAGTAGGCCATCTGCAAGACGTGCTCGATACCGGACGCCCTCAAAATGGGCAAGACTCAAACGACCCATTCGAAACAATCGAAGGCAACCAACTGAAACCCACTCCCAACGCGACACGCTCGCAGAATGCATCTGGAACCGACGCTACGCAAGCTTCTAACGAAGGCGATGACGACGAAGACGAATCACCAGACGACGCGCCTCTTGACTCGATGCACCTCTGGCAAGGCGACGCGGGCACGCTGCCATACGACGCTCGAGCGGCCTTGCTCAGGCTCGTAAAGGGCCCCTATATCAGCGAAACTGCCGATGGGCAGCTCTGGCGCGCATTGCTCAATTATGCCGACGCCATTCGATCGAGGCTTGCCGACCTGTTTTTGGACCTCTGCATCGATGCGGAGGCGGGCGTAGCGTTTGCAAAAAACGTTTCGGCTGATGAAGGGGATTTTCCCAAGGCCGCCACAAGCTATGCCATGACTATGCTCGACACCATCATGGTTCTCATCTTGCGAAAGGAGCTGCTCACGTCAGGATCGACGCGCGTATTCGTCGGACAAACCGACTTGTTCGCGCAAATGGGCCAGTATCGCACTATCGACAAAATTGACCAAGCAGCGTTTCTCAAGAAGCTCGAGGCATCGTGGGGACGCCTCGTCAAGCAGCGTATCCTCATTAGAAGCGACATAGAAGGTCGTTTCGAGATTTCGCCTGTCCTCAAATTGGTGTTCGGCTCCGAAGAAGCCGAGGCCGTCCTTCTGGAGTACCAGCAGATGAAGCAGGCCGACGAGCGTCAAGAAGAGCAGCCAAGCACGAAGCACAAGGAGGTGACCCTGTTCGATGGCCTCGAATGATACAGCCACCCGCAACGCAGGACAATGGCGACTCTCCCGCATAGAGCTTTTCAACTGGGGCACGTTTGATAAATACCACGCCTTTGACGTGAGCCGCGACGGACTTTTGATCACAGGCGCGTCCGGCTCCGGCAAATCGACCATCATCGATGCGATTTCGACTGTAATGTCACCTTCCGCTAAGCTCGGATACAACGCGGCTGCAAGCAACGGCGCCAAGCGCGACCGCGGACGCAATTATAATAATTATGTACGCGGCGCTTGGGGACATGCCTCAGATTCAGCGGGGGAAACAACCCGCAAGTTCCTACGAGGCCGGATTGCCACCTGGAGTGGAATCTTGCTGCGCTTCGAAGATGGTTGCGATACCGACGACATGGGGCCTGCCGAAGCCGCGCGCCATGAGCCCATCAACCTTGCGGCTATCTTTTTCCAGAAGCGTAATTCCGCAAGCGACGACACGATTAAATCGTTCTACGCCTACGTTCGCGGTGCGTGTACGCTCGCCGATTTCGAGCCATATGGTCGAAACGGCGCCGACCTGGGTCGATTCAACAAGGAATTCAAATCACGCGGCCAAGCGTGGAGCAAGCACGCACCTTTCTTGGCGCGCATGTGCACACTCATGCATATTCGCGGAACCCAGACGCTCACGCTGCTGCAAAAGACCCAAGCGGCCAAAAACATCGGCTCGCTCGATGACCTGTTCCGACGCTACATGCTCGACGAACCACTCACGTTCAAGCAGGCCGATGCAGCGGTCGAGCAATTCGAGGAGCTCGAAAACGCCCATGCCGGCGTCGTCCGCCAGCGCGAGCAGATGGAAATGCTTGCACCGCTCGACTCCTACGACAAAACATACGCCGAACAAGAAGCAGTCCGACTCGAAACCGCGGGACTCAAAGATGCATGCGCACCTTTTGCGGAAGCGCTCATCGTCGAAGTGGTCGACGCTGCGTTGGCCCATGCAGACGAGCGCCGGAGTCTTTTGCGTGAAGACCTCGCTGAATGCGAGGCGGCTTACGCCCGAGCCAAGCAGGGCTTCGAAACCGCGGCAGCTATCCTCAACGATAAGGGCGGCATCGCGCTGACAACGGCAGACATGGACGTGCTGCAACGGCAAGACAAGGTGCAATCGGTTCGCGTCGCACGAGTTAACCTGAACAGAGCGCTTGGCAACGTGGGGCTCGGCGAACTACCGCTCGCGCTGCACGACTTCGAAACGCTCAGGCGTACCGCGCGCACGCGCGCCGACGAGGAAAAGCGATGGATCGAGCAAAACGACGCCGAAAAGATCCGTCTTTACGGCGAAGTCGACGCGCTCGGCAAGCGCATTGACCAGACCAAACGCGAGCTTGCACACCTGCGCAGCCTAAAGAGCAACATCCCACTCGCACTTCATCAAGTGCGAAAAGACATCGCCGAGCATCTGGGGCTCTCGCTTGCCGATGTGCCATTTGTTGGCGAGCTCATCGATGTGAAGCCTGAGGAAGCGGCTTGGCAAGGGGCAATTGAACGCCTGCTGCGCAACCGTGCGCAAACGATGCTCGTCGACAAGCGCTACATCACCGCCATCAGCGAATACCTAGAGGAGCGACACCTGGGCCTACGGTTCGAATACGACGGCGTGCCCGAGGAAGTCATCGTTCCCAACAAAGCCCTCAACGAGCGCTCGCTTGTCCGCAAAGTCACGGTTGAGATGCGCGAAGGCCGCGAAAACCTGACGTACTGGGTAAACCAGCTTTTGCGGAAAAGCTTCGATTATGTCTGCGTCGACAAGCCCTCCGAAATGACAGGGTTTTCGCATGCGCTCACGAAGGGAGGCCAGGTCAAATCGGGCGAGCACCACGTCAAAGACGACCGAACCCGTATCGACGACAGATCTCGCTGGGTACTCGGCAGCACGAACGATGCTAAGATTTCGCAACTGGAGGCAGACGAGGAGGCGTTGCGCATCCAGCTGGCACAGGCGCGTTTGGGCACGCGCGAATTCGACGAGCGCATGCAGCGCATGCTTTTGCTCCAACAGCTCGCGCAGGAACTGGAATCACGCCCATGGGATGACCTCGATATCGAATCGGCAGAAGACGAGTTCAAAAAGGCGCGCGCGTTTAAACAGAGCTTGTTGCAAAACGACGACTTCAAACAAGCACAAAAGCAGCGCGACGAGGCAAAAGAGGCCATGGATGCCGCCGATGACCAACTGCGGGAAGCCCGCGTCAAGATAGAGCTCAACCGCGACGAAGCCGTACGGTTGCAGGACCAGCGCAAACAGCACCTCAAAACCCTTACAGATATGGCCGAAAATGGCGTCACGCCGACAGAAGCACAGGCTTCCAAACTGCGTAGCTTGTTCAAACGCGTAAGCAAACACTATCTCGCTTCGATCGACAAGGTTTACCAGGCAAAAGGTGACGTCGACCGAGAACTTGACCGCCGCATCGAGCGCGCCTTGCGCACCCAACAGGATGCCCGCGGAAAGTCCGAAGTCATCATGCAGCAGTTCAAGGACACGTTCAAGGCGGAAGGCGCCAACCTCACCGCATCGTTCGACGACCGCGAAGGTTTTATTGCGCGCTATCGCCAAATCAAGTCAACAGGGCTCGCCCGTTACGAAAACAAGTTCCTCGAAGTGCTCACGAATTTCAGCCAAGACCAGATTACCGTGATAGCAACCGAAATCCGCAATGCGTATCGCGATGTGCGCGATCGATTGGAGCCGGTCAATCGCTCGCTCATGCTCTCGCCCTATGCACCGGGTATCCATTTGCAAATCGAGGTGCGGGAAACGCGCAGCGCCCGTGTCGACAAGTTCCTAGCCGATTTGCGCGACATCACAACAGGATCATGGGAAACCGACGATCTCGCATCCGCCGAGCGCCGCTACGAGCGAACGGCCGCAATCATGCGGCGCCTCAAATCACCCGAACGCGCTGATCGCGAATGGCGCCGTGAATGCCTGAACACGCCTGAGCACATGAAATTCATTGCAAAGGAAATTGATGCCGATGGCAGCCCGGTCAACGTATACAGCAACGACGAGGGGCTTTCGGGTGGTCAGAAGCAAAAGCTAGTGTTTTTCTGCCTAGCTGCGGCGCTTCGCTACCAGCTCTCAGATGACGAGGCGCAGATTCCCTCGTACGGAACCATCGTCCTCGACGAGGCTTTCGACAAGTCGGATCGACATTTCGCCGAAGAGGCGCTCGACATTTTCAAAGCGTTCAATTTCCACATGGTGCTCGCAACGCCAGGCAAGCTCTTGCAAACCATCGAAAGCCATGTCGGCGGCATCGTGCTCGTCACCTGCGAAAACGGACGCAATTCACACCTATCGCCCATCACGTTCGAGGATGTATAGTGGGACGGGAAGACTCGAGGTCATCGTTCATGATTGATGAACAGGCCGTGCGCACGCGCGCGAGAACATACTACAATCGGCACTGGCGTGAATGGGCGCAGACGTTGTTCGAAGACGGCGCATGCACACCAGAGCTGAGCGTCAACCTCAAACCGCCACGTGAAAGCGACGTGACGACCAGCGAGGCGGCTACACGCGCGCGTAAATGGGCGGGGGCATGGCGCACTTGCGCGCTGCCGGGAAACGTCGACTGGCAAACGCGCTCCTGGGCGCGCATCGGAAACCAATCGTTACCAACGCGCATACGCATCGTCGGTGCTCGAGAAATTGCCTTGTGGGCGGGACGCGAGCGGGAATGGGACAGAGCGACGCAAAGAATCGCCGACTTGAACGATCAGGTAAATGGGCCCTGGAAGGCTTTTCCAAAACAATCACTTGGCCCAGCAATCAAGGCATCCATCGGAGATTGGCAAGCGCTTGACGAGGCGGATTGGAGCCGCGCGCTCCACGTACTCGAATGGCTTCTTTCCCATCCGGACGAGCATCGTTACGTACGCCAGCTGCCGATTCGCGGCATCGACACCAAATGGCTCGAACAGCATGGCAAGGCTTTGCGTCCACTTTTCTACGCGTTGACAGGAAGGGATTTTTCGTTCGCAAAGCCGGCAAAGCAGTTCCGCTGCAAAGCCTGCTGCGAAGAGACAACTCTCGGAGGGTGCTCGGAGTTCTCGCTGGACGCCGAAGAACTCGATGCCCTGAGCGCTCCACCGCCCAAGCTCCTCATCTGCGAAAACCTCGTGAACACCCTTTGCCTCAACAATCTTGACGGCACGCTCGCTCTGCACGGAAGCGGGTTCGCCGTACAGGAACTCGCCAACATCAGATGGCTTCAAGACACACCCATCTTGTACTGGGGCGATCTGGATACGAATGGATTCGCGATACTGAACCTCGTGCGCAGCTTCGCACCCCATACGCGCTCGGTCATGATGGATTTGGCCACCCTCAATCACCATTTCGACCTCTGCGTTGAAGAACCATCGCCGGCCCTCGGCCCCTTCGAGCACCTGACGAAACCCGAACGCGAAACAATTGACACCTTGCGAGCGGGTGACCCCACGCGCAACATCGCAACCCTTCGCCTGGAACAGGAACGCATCGAGTGGACTTGGGTGCTCGAGCACCTTGGCGCGCAAAGCTAAATGAGTTTTGCCCCTGGGGCGTGACTCACCCGATGAGTTTTGCCCCTGGGGCGTGACTCATCGACCATTGCAGGACGCCAACCCGTTCCACTGCCCTCCAGCTATGCTATGATTTCCCAAGCAAAAACCATCGCGAAAGGACCGTTCATGAAGTGCGTCATCTCGGTTTTGGGCAAAGACACGACCGGCATTGTGGCGGAAGTAGCCGTCGCGCTGCGCGAATGCGGAGCCAACATCGACGATATCAGCCAGACATTGCTCGGCGATATTTTCTCGATGACGATGATCGTGACTCTCAACACCGAAATCGCTGACTTCAACACAGTGCAGGAGCGGCTGCGCGAGGCCGGTGAGAACATCGGCGTACAGATCACGTTACAGCGCGAAGACGTATTCCAGATGATGTACAAAATCTAGGCGCGCATGCGCAAAGGGGCAGTTCCCGCATGCCATTTCGCATGCGGGAACTGCCCCTTTTGGTCGCATTTCCGAAACGCACACCACAACGAATGCAAGCTACTAACGCTTGAGCGCCTCAGAAGAATCAACGTTTCTCAATAAAGAGGGATCCTCGAAGAGCGAAACGCAAATTAATTCCTCACGATTATACTCTTCTTCACCTTGACCGATAACAGCGCTATAAAAGGAAACGAGAAAGCTATCGTCGGGAAAAATTCCAGCTGGCACATTCCTATACATAGCTCGCACTAAGGCATCGCGATAGTAACGCGCATGCTTTGCAAACGGGTCGTTGGCCACCTGGAAACCGAGACTGTTGAGGTATAGTTCGGAAAAAACGGCAACGGTCCGCGTATTGCCCTCATAAAAGGGGTGAATTTGCCACAGGAAAGCGATGGTATGACAGAAACTCTTGAGCTCCTCGTCGGAGAACGCGCCATACGATTTCGCCGCCTCATTTGCAAACGCTCCACGCAAGGACATTTCATACGTCATCGGGTCAGCGTATAGCACGCTATCGCCGTTGAGAATTTCTTCTTGCTTGACCATACGCTCTGCCTTGAACTCGCCTGGATGGTACACTGCCGGATCGAGATCCTGGAAAAGGTACGCATGGATTTGAACGATCATTTCGGGCGAAAGAAAGAAAGCGCCACGCGAAAGCAGCTCGACGATTCTTTGGCTCACGAGATCGGCTTCGGCGTTGTCCTCATCGGCCCCGGAAGCGTGATGCGACCGAATGAGCTCACCGACTTCGTCCAAGGTCTTCTCGCCCGATATGTACAAACGCGACTGCTCGTTCAAATATCGGGACACCTTGAGGCCATCAACATCTTGGAGACCAATGGCAACTGCCCAATAATGCCTTCGCTGAGCTTCCGATGTATGGTCGGCAGCCGGCTCGTATTCATAATTATCGAAACTATCAGCAGACATGGATTTTGGCCTGTGGTTTCTTATATTGTTCGATCAATGCCCGTACTGAATTCGTTTTGCGATTGTAGCACAGAGCAACCTATATCGCTCCACCGCCTATCCGATTTCGTGAGACAATAGCTTCGAACGCATATGGGAACAATTCCCTGCGCACTCGTGGAAGGAGATGATGGCGCCATGGTTAACCCCGCCGCCGTTTTGGCGCTTGCCGACGCGCATTTTACGTTGCATTTGCTCGGACCGGACGAAGCGGATGTTTCACCCGAAACGGGCGAGGAATCTACGAAACCGTTGCCCGAAAACCTCGTCGAGGACTTCGTCGACGAAGCCGCCGAAATGATTGAGGAAATCGCCGAGCTGTATTCTTCGGAAAAGGGCTGGGAGCAAGCGGTTATGTTCGGTTTTACAGACGGCGTGCTCGCAGTGGCAGACGATTCGTGGTCGACGCTCGAGGATTCGTACTTCGAGGATGCAGGCAATGCTGACTACGCGCAGGCGGATGCGGCAATTGACACACTCGTGCAGGAGTTCGACGGATCGCGCCCATGGGACGAAGCCGCAAAAGGCTACATTCGCTCCGCAATCACGCGCGCCGAAGCCAAGCCTGCTGAGTCGGGAAGCTTCCCCTGGACCGCCGCCGCCCACGCATTCGTATACGGCGCTGAGGCTGCCTACCAGCTTGAATGGAAAGTCATCGTCACACCTGCGGGCAACCTGCTGCTCACCGACGAGGAGTCAATCGACGAAGCGGCCATGGCTCAGCTCGAATCAGAGTCAGGCTCGCTTTTGGACAGGATTTTCAACATGATCGGCATCGACCCCGACGAACTCGCCGCCGTTATCGGCGAAGACGACCCTGACGAGCTGCCCGTCATCGACGAAGGCGCCGCAGATGAAGAAAAGTCCGAAGGGCAACGACCATAACGCGCCTTGCCCCCAAGGAGGCGCCTCGAATGAGTTTCGCCCCTGGGGCGTGACTCACTAGCCGAATGAGTTTCGCCCCAGGGGCGTGACTCATTCCCCAACGAGTTTTGCCCCTGGAGCGTGACTCATTGCCCGATGAGTTTCGCCCCAGGGGCGCGACTCATTATACGTCGAGCTCGAGCGCGACTGGGCAGTGGTCGGAGCCAAAGACCTCGCCGTGAATGTCGGCAGACGTCACCTGATTGCGCAGCGCTTCGCTGACCAGGAAATAGTCGATGCGCCATCCCGCGTTGTTCTTCCGTGCGTTAAAACGGTAGCTCCACCAGGAATAAACGCCGGTCGTATCGGGGTGCAATGCGCGCCACGTGTCTACGAAACCAGCATCGAGCAGGTCGGTGAACTTTCCGCGCTCCTCGTCCGAAAAGCCTGCATTGCCGCGATTGTTCTTGGGGTTCTTCAGGTCGATTTCCTGATGCGCAACGTTGAAATCACCGCACATCACCACTGGCTTCGGCTCAGATTTCTCACCGCCCGGCAGCGTGCCTTCTTCGAGGCCTTTGCAAAATTCCCTGAACGCATCATCCCATTGCATACGGTGATCGATGCGCGCAAGCCCATCTTGGGCATTGGGTGTATACACGTCAACGAACCACAATTCGGGAAACTCCAGCGCGCAGATACGACCCTCCGTATCGAGATACTCGTCGCCGAGCCCGTGTAGCACCTGCAGCGGCTCGCGTTTGCTGAAGACAGCCGTGCCCGAATAGCCCTTCTTTTCCGCATAGCTCCAGTAGTCAAAATACCCTGGCAAATCCAAGTCTACTTGACCAGCCTGCAGTTTTGTTTCCTGCAACGCAAACACATCCGCATTGAATGTCGCAAAAATCCCTTCGAAGTCTTTCTTAAGCACGGCACGCAAGCCGTTCACATTCCACGATACAAATCGCATGTCGCCTCCTCGCCCGATGCGAAAACAAATCCGGCTTCTTTTCACGCATCGATGATAGCGCATGCCCGCAGAAACACACGCATGGGGTTGCTCGAAAAAGCATCCTAATAGGAATATGGCGCACAATTTACTTATGATACGGTTCGCCACGCGAGATCTTGCAAGCTCGGTAGAGCTGTTCGAGGAGCACGACTCGTGCCAGATTGTGAGGCAACGTAATAGGACCAAATGAAAGCGTCTCGTTCGCTCGTCCACGCACAACGTCACTCACGCCGCACGAGCCGCCGATAACGAACACGATCTCGCTGCGCCCCGAAAGCGCCAGATCTTCGATATGCGCCGAAAGGCTTTCGCTCGAACGCTGCGTACCCTCGATAGCAAGCAACACCACATACGCCCGCTCGGGAATCACCTTTAGAATTGCCGCCCCTTCGCGCTCGACGGCTGCCGCTTCGCCACCCACGCGCGCGGGATCCACGTCGGCCAATTCGACAACGCTCGTTTTGGCGTAAGGCTGAAGCCGCTTGAGATACTCGCCGCACGCTTGCGTCCAAAACCGTTCCTTGAGTTTTCCCACAGCGATGATCGAAAATCTCATGTGGCCTCCTCGATGTGCGAAACGCTCGCGCGCGGAAGCTTCCCCGTGCGCATTTTCGCGAGAAAAATCCCTGCCTACTCTGGCATATAAAACGCATTGCGAAATAAAAGGCCAAAGCAACCTCGTGCTTTGGCCTGAATTATCTGGCGCCCCTGGGCCGATTCGAACGGCCGACACCCGCTTTAGGAGAGCGGTGCTCTGTCCCCTGAGCTACAGGGGCGCAGTTGATTAATGATACCAAAGCTAACACTGAGCGTCAATTGAGTTTTGCCCCTGGGGCAAAACTCATTCCTAATACGAATCCTGCGCGACGGTATCGACTTCTGGGTCTTCGCTCGCTCCTGTCTGAGAGTCGTCGACGGTTTCGTCCCCGGTAGTATCATCGATCGTGCTGTCACCGCTTGTTCCATTGTTCGTGGAATCGTCGGCACTTGTATCGCTTTGGCCAGTTTTGTCGCCACTTGCAGACGTATTGCTTTCGGTGTCCTTGTTCTCGTCCTTGCTCTCGTCCTTGCTCTCGCCCTCGTCCGCCGAGCTGTCCTTCTCGAATTCGACGTACAAACTCACATCACCGTAGATTTCGCTGATCGTGACATACGAAGTAGCGCCGTACGAATTGCCATTGGAATCGTAAACAGCCGAAATCACATAGCCCTTATTTGCCTCGATGGTAAACGTCGCCGACCCGCCGGCCTCAACCTGATCGTAGTCGACGTAAGCCGAACCACCTTCCTCATCGTTAACGCCGACCGAAACGTTGTAATATTGCGGCCCCGTACTCACGACAAGGTTGACCGTCGTGCCCTCCTTGGCCTTTTCGTTCGCGGAAGGCGACTGCCTGATAACGCGTCCCTGCTCGACTTCGTCATCGCTTTCATATTCGACCTTAACCTTGAAGCCTGCGTTCTCGAGCGTAGACTGCGCCGTATCCTCGTAGTCGCCCACCACGTTGGGAATCGAAATCTTCTCGACACCTGCCGACAAGAAATACGTGACCGTCGAGTTCTTGTCGACCACCGCACCCGCTTCGGGCTCCTGGCGCAGGACGCGGTTCTCCTTCACCGAATCTGAATACTCGGCAGCGCCGGCCTCGTACTTGAGCCCAGCATCCTTCAGCGCGGCACGGGCGTCGTTAGCGTTCATGTTTGAAAGATCGGGCACCGTGACCTGCTCAATCCCCTTCGAAACCGTCAATTCGACAGTGCCGCCTTCGTCGAGCGTGGCACCCGCACGCGGCGTCTGCCCCATGACGACGTCCGCTTTCACATCGTCGCTGAAAACGTACTGGATGTCATCGCCGACCACGAGGCCGGCATCACTGATGATGGTTGTTGCCTCGCTGAGCGTTTTGTTCGCCACATCGGGCACCTCAACGCCTTTCGGCGTGGCAGGCGACGAAAGCCCGTGCCCCACAAGAACCCACAAAAGTGCAGCTATGGCAGCTATGGCCACAAGCACGCCGAACACCACGAGGCCTTTGCGGCCTTTTTTCTTGGTACCCTGCTGAACAGGTGCCACATAGCCACCCTGGTGAGTGACTCCACCTTGAGGCGGCACATCGCTTATGGCAGGCACCATGACTGACGTCTGGTCCGTTTGGAACAAGCGCCCATTTCCATCAGAAATAGCATCGGTCATAAGCGCCGTCGGAGCACTGTTGAACCCACCAATCACCACGTTGCGCCCAGCAAGGTAATCGTTGAGCACATGGCGCATATCGCGAGCCGTCGCAAAACGATCATGCGGGTTCTTGCTCATAGCCTTCATGATAATAGCTTCGAGAGCAGGATCTATATCCGGAAAAACCTCATGGGGAGGCGTCGGCATGTCGTTGACCTGCATGAGGGCAACGCTTACCGCGTCGGGTCCATCAAAAGGCAGCTGACCGGTCACGGCTTCGTACATGACAACGCCGAGCGAATAGATATCGCTTGCCGAAGTGAGCTCCTTGCCTTGCGCCTGCTCGGGAGAAATGTAATGGGCAGTCCCGAGAACGGCTGAGGTCTTTTCCATCACGGAATTCTTGGCGCGCGCGATGCCGAAGTCCATGACTTTGACGTTGCCGTCAGGCTGAACCATGATGTTTTGCGGCTTGATATCGCGATGTACGATATCGAGGTTATGCGCAACCGAAAGCGCTTGGCAGACCTGCGAGGCAATCTCGGCAACCTTGCGTTGATTGATAGCGCCACGCTGCTTGATAGCCGTCTTCAAATCGGAACCACGCACGTACTCCATAACAATGAAAGACGTGCCGTCATCCTGGCCCCAATCGTAAACGTTAACAATATAGGGACTTTGCAAGTTGGCAGCAGCAGCGGCTTCTTGCCTGAAGCGCGTCGTAAAGCTGGGATCCTCAGCATACTGAGGGAGCATGACTTTCACGGCAACCGTACGCCCGAGCACGTTGTCTTGCCCTTGGTACACCTCGGCCATGCCGCCGAAGCCTATCCGCTCCCCTATGAGATAACGGTTGTTGAGCAACCGGCCTTTCAAGTTTCCAGCCACGTTAATTCTCCTTCATGCTTCGTGCTCGTGTTTGAAGGTAATTTTGGTCACACGAATCATTACTGTACATCATCCTACAAAACGCCCTTGATTTGTAGTGCGGTTTCTAAAACGTTTTTCGATTTGAGAGCCGCGTTATCCGAATCCTCGCTATCGACTGCCTCCTCGAGCACAATCGCCACTACCACTTCGGGGTCTTTAGCCGGCGCGAACGCTACGAACCAACTGTCATCGTACGGCTTTCCGGTCTCAGCCGTACCCCTTTTGCCTGCAACGTCAACGCCATCAATCTGCGCATTAATACCCGTGCCCTGATCGACGACGCCCTGAAGCACTTCGGTCACGCGATCGGCGGTCTTCTTACTCACCGCATCCTTGAACTTGGTGGGCGAAGCCGTGTAACTGCGCTGCCCGTTTGCGTTGTAGATGCCCTCAACCAGATACGGGTGCATGATTGCGCCATCGTTGGCTATGCCCGCGCCCACCATGGCCATCTCGAGCACGGTCGCAAGCGGGCCACCGTTCTCCTCGTCGCCTACCGGTTGTCCAGCAGCGGCCCAGGCGGTTTCCCACTCACTCATTTCGCTCGGATCCGACATGATCGAATCCGCTGTCGGCAAATCGAAGTCCAGATGGGTGTCGAAACCGAACTTCTGAGCGCCTGCGACGAGCTTTTTGGCACCCATCTCGACACCAAGCTGGGCAAATGCGGTATTCGCCGAGTATATAGTCGCATCTTCGAGCGTCGCCTCACCAAGCGAATTGTCATCGAAGTTCGTCACGATACCGCCGCCTATTTCCAGTTCGCCTGGAGAATCGTAAATCGAATCCTCGGTGGCAATGCCTTCTTCGATGGCTGTCGAAAGCGTCACGATCTTGAACGTCGAACCCGGAGCGTACTGTGCTTGCGTTGCGCGGTTCAAAAGCGCCGTCGTCTCATCGCCAGCGGCCGCGCTTTCCAGGACCTCATCGTAGTTGGCGGCATCGTATGTCGGCGTGGAAGCCATGCCGAGCACGGCACCCGTCTTGGGATCCATAACCACGCATGCGCCGGTATAGCCGTTGAGTGCCTCCTGTGCTGCAAGCTGGATCGAGGTATCGAGCGAAAGCACCACGTCGTTGCCGGGCTGCGTAATGCCAGCCTGCGCGTTGAGCACGTCGAGCCACGTGGCGTAATTCTGCTCGCCAGTCAGCGTGTCGTTATAGGTGTTTTCGATACCACTCGTACCGTACTTGTTGGAGTAATAGCCCACGACTTGGGCCGCAAGGTTACCCGCAGGGTATTCGCGTACGTAGGTGCCGTCCTCCGTCTCAACACTGCGCGCAAGCACCGTGCCGTCGTGAGTCGAGATGCTGCCGCGCTTTATGGCAGCCTGCTTTGCAATGGTGTGATTGTTGCCCGGCATCGACTGATACTCGCCCGCCTGCACAACCATAATCAGTGTCAAATTCGCCACGAGCAAAGCGAACATCGACGAAAGGATAATGATGCTGACAGTTAGACGCCGCCCGAGCGATACGCGCCCCAATGCGCTGTTCTCATGAATCGACGCCGTCGCCGCGTTCATCATCTCCTGACCAACGCCAGTACCCTCATCGCCACAACGCAAGAGCAATCCGATGGCGATAAAACTCGAAAGCAACGACGATCCGCCCTGGCTGATGAAGGGCAATGTGATGCCGGTCAGCGGAATGAGACGAGTGATGCCGCCGACGATTATGAAGGCCTGCAAACAGATGGTCGTCGTCAGACCCGCGGAAATGAGCGAACTGAAATCGCTCTTTGCGCGCGCAGCGGTAACGTACCCGCGAATCGCGAAGCACAGATACAGCAACAGCACGCCTGCCGCACCGAGCAAACCGCATTCCTCGGCGATGGCTGCAAAGATATAGTCACTCTCGACGAAGGGGATCTGATCAGCTTGGCCACGCCCGATGCCGACGCCGAACAAGTCGCCATCGGCGATGGAATAGATGCCCTGAACCATCTGGTAGCCAGCATCTTGCGGATCAGCAAACGGATTGAGCCAATTCGCCACGCGCGTCTG
>CADBQL010000050.1 GCA_902796815.1 uncultured Coriobacteriaceae bacterium
CGGACGCGGCGCTGGCATCGGCAGCCTCGCCTTCGGCAGCCGCCGCCTCATCGGTGGCCTCGGGCACAACCGCCTCGACATCGGCGCCGGAGCCCTTCGTAATCTCGCTTACAGTGTTCGTCGGCTCGTTCTCGATGTAGGTGAAGCCGATTTGATCGCCTACCTGGTATGTCACGATGCCGATCATCCCCGGTAGCACGAAGTCGTAGATGGCGTCATCGCCTTCGAGCGTCACGTAGAAATGCGTGTTTCCGTCGATGACTGCCTGAGCCATCGTGCGAATCTTTCCCGATGCCTCGCCATACGAAGCCGAATCGACCACATCCTTCGCGGTGAGCGCGCCGTTGGTTGCCAGAAGCGCCTGGTAGGACTTCTGGCATTCGGCCACCGTATCGCCAACCGCCACGTTCTGATAGCGCTGGATGTCGATCATCGCGAACTTCTTGACGAGTCCCGCGCCGTCCTTGAGCGCCATGAAGTACGTCGGCTGGTTGGCCACGTTGATGAGCAGCGGGAAGGTCGAAACATAGCGCAGGTTCTGAACCTGGCCTTCGGCGGATTCCATCGCCGACGTTTCGGTAGCGCCCGCTACGGCGTAGTAGTGCGACTCAGCCGTGCGCTGGTCGATGAGCACGAAACCGACGATGGAGCTATCCGACGTCGCCGATGTGACGCCAGTGTAGACCCACACGTCATCATCCTTGGCGATGTAGTTGTAACCCACGAGCCCATCGCTGCCCGGCGTGGTCTGCACGACGCCCGACTGGCCAAGCCACGAGTTGAACCAGCCGTTCTTGTAGCGACCCGACCAGTTGTACTGACGAATGAGCAGTTCGGCGGGATACACGCGGTCAACCCACTGCGGCACGTCTTCGACCGAAATCTCGGTGCATTCGCCCGTGCTGGCGTTGCACATGACCACGCGGCTAATGGTTTCGCCACCGAAAAGGCCGATCGTGTACTTGCGCACCGGGCAAATCCACCAAGGCTGACCCTCTTCGTCGATTTCGAACGACTTTTCGTCAAAGATATAGAACGGGTACTTGAGCTGCACGTATCGGTCAATATTGCGCGCTAGGGGCTCAGAAGCCGTGTACTTCATGCCGTTGCCCTCGCCCAAACGCACGATGTCGGCGTCCTGGGTGGTCATGTCGACGAGCGAATATGCCGGGATGCCCTCACCGCGGTTGGTGAACCACTTGAACAGGTCAGCGTAACCGAGCGGACTCACGCGCACCGGCTTGCCCTTGTAATTGATTTGGCTATACAGGTTGCTGATTTCGAACTGACTGACGTAGTCGGGAATGGAACCCATTTCGCGATTGCCCAGCAAGATGGCCGAATCACGGTCGATAACGGGAATCTGCGAATAGTTGACTTCCTGGATATCCTCCGCAAACGTCATTGTATCGGTCTGGAGGACCTCGGCGTAGCGCTTCGCGTTGCCGGGGAAAAGATCAAGCGAAGTTACCCAGCCGATCAGAGCGACCACCAGCACGAGCACGGGGATAATCGAGAGAATGCTGAACGTCTTGGCCTTGCTCGGGCTCGGCTCGATTTTTCCACCGCCCTTCTTGTAGCGCCGCGACTTGCCCCTGAGGAACAGGAAGCAGGGCGCGAGAATGAAGATGGTCACAAACCACCACGTATCGACGCTGTTGATGCTGATGGGAGGATGGAACCACCAGTAGGCTGCCAGCAAGACGATGATAGCCACTATGATGGCCACTATCAGCGTGCGCTTGCTCCAAGCGGCCATGCGATCGCCCAGCGAGCTTACGAACTCCGCTTGCGGCGGCTCGTCACCCGATCCGCCGCCATCGCCGGCTGCCGCCCCTCTTCCGCCGCCGAAGCCGGGGAACGGGAAACCGCCGAACGGCATATCGCCGCGACTGCTGCTGCGCCTGCCCCGATGTCCACCGCCACCAGCGCCTGAGCTTTCCGAGCCGCCTTCGCTCGAGCTCGCGGTGGAATCTGCCGCGTCAGAATCCGCTGATGCGGAATTCGTGGATCCATCGATATCGTCCACGTTCATGCCCGACTGCCTCAATGCATCGAGCAGAGCATCTATTCCAGAAGCCATATAAGCCAACTTTCCCAGAATGGTTCTTTCACAAAACTAGCATGCAAGATAATACCCTATTTCGCACGCCAGCGAGGATGACATAAAGTCGTGTTTTATGTCATCAAGTGTTTTTGTCAACGTTGACTTTTTCACCTAATGACAAAAAACACGACTTCATGTCATCAAGCGTTTTGATAAACGTTGACTTGATCGCTTGATGACAAAAAACACGACTTCATGTCATCAAAAACACGACTTTATGTCATCTATGAACTCGCGGGTAGTGCGGGTTTGCGGGTTCGGGAGCGTGGTGATGCGCGCCAAATCGCCGGTCATGCGGCCGCTCTCGATCGTAGCGAGCGTAGCGGCTTCCAGACGGTCGGCAAAAGCGGCCAGGTCGTCAAGTCCGTCGAGCTCGGCGCGCTTGCGCAGCGCACCCGTCCACGCGAATATCGTGGCCACGGGGTTGGTCGACGTCTCTTCGCCTGCGAGGTGCTTGTAGTAATGGCGCTGCACGGTGCCGTGCGCAGCCTCGAACTCGTACACGCCCGCAGGAGACACCAAAACGCTCGTCATCATAGCCAAGCTGCCGAATGCGCTGCTAATCATGTCGCTCATGACATCGCCGTCGTAGTTTTTGCACGCCCAGATGAATCCACCCTTGGCTTTCATCACGCGCGCGACGGCATCATCGATGAGCGTGTAGAAATACTCGATGCCAGCTTCCTCAAAACGCTGAGCGTATTCCGCCTCGAACACCTCGGCAAACACGTCCTTGAACCGGTGGTCGTATTTTTTCGAAATCGTATCCTTCGTGGCGAACCACAGGTCCTGCCCCGTCGAGAGCGCGAACTCAAAGCAGCTGCGCGCAAAGCTCGTGATACTGCCATCCAGATTGTGCATACCCTGCGCAACGCCTGGACCTGCAAATTCATGCACGAGTTCGCGAATTTCGACGCCGTCCTCGCCCGTGTAAACGAGCTCGACCTTGCCAGCTCCCGGCACGCGAATCTCGACGTTCTTGTACACGTCGCCGTATGCATGACGCGCGATTGTGATGGGGCGCTCCCAATTGCGCACAACCGGCTCGATGCCCTTGACAATGATAGGCGTTCGGAAACATGTGCCATCGAGCAGTGCACGGATGGTGCCATTCGGGCTTTTCCACATCTGCGAAAGCCCGTACTCTTCGACGCGCGCAGCGTTTGGGGTGATGGTTGCACACTTGACGGCAACTCCAAGCCGCTTGGTCGCCTCGGCCGAGTCAATGGTCACCTGATCGCCCGTCGCCTCGCGCATCTTCAGCCCCAAGTCGAAGTACTCGGTCTTCAAATCCACAAACGGGCAAATCAGCTCGTCCTTGATGAGCTGCCAGATGATACGCGTCATCTCGTCGCCGTCCATCTCGACAAGCGGCGTCTTCATCGCGATTTTCGCCATGGTTTCTCCGTTTCTGCACACGCACGAGGGCTATTCCCGTGCATCCCCCGTTAATCAATCAGCGAACGCAGCACGTACTGCAAAATGCCGCCATGCGCATAATAGGCACCCTCGGTCGGCGTATCGATGCGGACGCGCGCCTCAAACTCAACCTCACTCCCGTCGTCGCGACGCGCACGCACGCCGACGACCGCCGGATTGGGCAAGCCCTGCGAAAAATCGATTGCACCCACGCTAATGAGCTCGCTTCCGTCAAGACCGAGTGTTTCGGCCGATTGCCCCTCAAGGAACTGAAGCGGCAACACGCCCATGCCTATCAGGTTGGAACGGTGAATACGCTCGTAGCTTTCGGCAATTACAGCACGAACGCCGAGCAGCATCGGGCCCTTGGCCGCCCAGTCGCGCGACGAGCCAGAACCGTACATTTTGCCCGCGATGACCACGGCCGCCACACCCGCCGCTTCGTACGCCTGAGCCGCATCGAACAGAGGCGTGACCTGCCCCGTCAAGAAATCGCGCGTCCAACCGCCCTTGCGCCCTTCGGCGAGCTTGTTCGCAAGCTTTACGTTAGCAAACGTACCGCGCATCATGACCTCATGGTTGCCGCGACGCGATCCGTACGTGTTGAAATCGGCCGGCGCCACCCCGCGCTCCACGAGGTAAAGGCCCGCTGGCGTTTCGGCTGCAAACGCCCCTGCCGGCGAAATGTGGTCGGTCGTGATGAAATCGCCCAGCAATGCCAGCACATGCGCATCCTTGATGGCAACGGGCGGTTGCGGCTCGCGTGCCATTCCCTCGAAATACGGCGCCTTGCGCACGTAGGTCGATGCATCGTCCCAGGAGAACACATCGCTTGCTGCCGACGCGAGGCCATTCCACGCCGCATCGCCGTCATACATGCCCTCTGCACCCGCATGATACAGGTCCGCGTTTACATAAGCATCGACAAGCGCTTCGACTTCCTGGTCAGAGGGCCAGATATCGCGCAGATAAATGGGCGCTCCATCGGCGTTTTGGCCAAGCGCTTCAGATTCCATGTCGAAATCCATCGTGCCAGCAATGGCATACGCAATGACCGATGCAGGCGTCATCAGGTAGTTTTGCGAAACGTCTGGCGAAATGCGTCCCTCGAAGTTGCGATTTCCCGAAAGGGCGCTTGCAAGTTCGATCTGATCGCATACATCGTGCATCGGCGCAAGAATGGGACCGGAGTTCCCGATACAGCTCATACAACCAAATCCGCAGGTCGCAAACCCAGTAGCCGCAAGACCTTCGGCAAGTCCCGCGCGCTGCATCAAAAGTTCGGTCGCATGACTCCCTGGCGCAAACACGCATTTCACCCACGGTTTTGCACGCAGCCCCAAAACCGCGGCCTTCTTCGCCAACAGTCCGCACGTGAGCATCATACGCGGATCGGTCGCCGTCGTGCAGCTCGTGACTGCCGCAATCGCAAGCGCGCCGTGTGAAAGCTCGAAATCACTTCCCGACACCGTAACGGATGCCTTCGTGCTCATGTCGAGCCCACGGTCTGCGCAAATCTTTTGGAAACACGCTCGCGCATTTGCACGGTCGAAGCGGTCATGAGGCCGTGACGGCCCCGACACAGACGGCTTCACCGTACTCAAATCGAGCTCGATAACATCCGAATACACGCGCTCTTGCTCGCTTGCATCAAGCCAAAGGCCCTGACATTTGGCGTATTCCTCCACAAGTGCAACCTGCTCATCGGAGCGGCCCGACATCCGCAGGAAATCAAGCGTCTGCTCGTCAACCGGGAACAACGTGCATGTCGCGCCGTACTCCGGCGTCATGTTGGCAATGCATGCCCGCTGCGTGGCCGAAAGCCCTGCAACACCAGGGCCGAAGCATTCGACAAAGCATCCGACGACTCCGCGCTGCCTCAACATCTGCGCAAACGTCAGCGCGACGTCCATAGCCGCAACGCCTTCGGAAAGCGCGCCCGTCAGGCGCACGCCCACAACAGGCGGCACAAGCGTCGTGATGGGCTGCCCAAGCGCTGCCGCCTCCGCTTCGATTCCGCCAACGCCCCAGCCCAGAACCGCAATACCGTTTGCCGTCGGCGTATGTGAGTCCGTCCCGACCACGGTGTCGAAATAGGCAATGGGAAGGGCGGCCTCTGAATCAACGACGGATTCACCGCCCACTTCGCTCGATGCCTTGCTCACCTGTGCGCCCGGAATCACAACCGAGCTGAAATTCTCGATGTTGAGCTGATGGCATATGCCCGATCCAGGCGGTACGATCCGCACGTTTTCGAACGAATCCTGCGCCCATTTGAGAAAGCTATAGCGCTCGTGATTGCGCTTGAACTCGAGCGCCATGTTCTTGCCGAGCGCCTCGCTGCAACCGAATTCGTCGGCTATGACCGAATGGTCGATGACGAGGTCGCACGGTATCTGCGGATTGATCTTGGCTGGATCCCCGCCAAGCTCCTGGCATGCCTCGCGCATGACGGCGAAATCCACGAATACAGGCACGCCTGTAAAATCCTGGAACAGTACGCGAGCAGGCGAAAACTCAACCTCATCGCCCGCCTTTCCAGCCAAGCCCGCTTCGACGATTCTGGTAGCATACGCAGCAGCCTCGTCGTCGTCGCGGGCACAGCGCAAAACGTTTTCCAACAATACCGTAAGCGAATAAGGGAGCCGCTTAGCCCCTTCGATCTGCTTTACGGAATAATACGCGTATGATTTGCCAGCAGCCACCAGCTGCGAAAGCTCCCTTGAAGCGCATGCGCTCATCGGCTCATCTCCTCGAACGGCTTTTTACGTAGAGCTTCCATTATAGATAAACGACGCGCTCTTGCACGCAAGCCGAATGCTTTCTCAAAGGATTTCGATGCGCAAAACAGCCAATGGCTCAAGGTTAAGCCGTCCTTGGCGTTTTCCGAAAATATTGGTTTGGATTCTAATCTGTTGCGCGAGACTGCGTATTATTCGGATTTCGTGCCCTCGAGATTATCTATGATCGTTTGCGCACGGCGCTTCAGCGTGCCTTTTGCATTCGCCGCATCAAACGACATCCTATCCTTTAAGGCTGCTTTAACGTCATCGGAGAGCGACCCTTTGGAAAAATCTATGAGCGCATTAAGCATATCGTTGAACTCGAGATCGCCGTGATAACACTGTATAGCCTCATCGATGAGGGGCCAAGTCTGTTCCGAACGCTCTTCGCTCGTAGCACCGAGCTTGCACAAAAACCGCATTGCGCCTAAGCGCACCGATCCGCTCTCTTC